>CALLZX010000373.1 GCA_937858935.1 uncultured Ignavibacteriales bacterium
AATCGCGATGTTTTAGTTATGACATTTGCGGGCATGATGCTTGGCGCAATTACTTTGATGGCCGAAGTTTTTACGAGAAGTCTGTGGTTTGGCGGCGGTTCACGTTACAAATCAAAATCATCGGATAAAGGCGGACAAGCACAGATTATAATTATGGTGCTTGCAATTGCATTGGCGATTCTTGGTCCGATAATGGCGCAACTTCTTTACTTTGCTATTTCTCGTAAGCGGGAATATCTGGCAGATGCATCTGCGGTTAGATTAACAAGATATCCTGATGGATTGGCATCAGCACTTGAAAAAATTTCAGGAACAAATCTAGATCTTAAAACAGCAAACAAAGTTACAGCTCCGATGTACATTATAAATCCTTTAAAGAAAAAGGGGATGCAACTATCAAACGTAACAAGTACACATCCACCAATAACTGAAAGAATTAATATTTTACGTTCGATGACTCAAGGAGTTAATTACGCTAACTATCAAAATGCATTTAATACTGTAAAAGGAAAAACTTCAGGATTAATTCCGCAATCAGGTTTAACTGATTCATCAAAAATTTCATTAAGAGATTCAGAACTTTCGCAAACTTCAGTTGAAACTAATAAGCAGGTTAAAAGGGAAGTTGGCGATTTGATGATGAAACTGAATGATTTTCTTTTTATCAATTGTACTTGTGGTCTAAAATTAAAGGTACCACCTGATTTTAAAGATGATTCAATTTCATGTCCAAAATGCGGAAGAGTGCATAGTATTTCGCATTAGCATTTCAATCAGTCTTGTGTATCAAATTTAAATTGCCAAAAACATTAATGTCTATAACCTTCAATCTGTGAAATACAGTTGCGGCAATAGGTGCTTCCCTTGATATCAACTTCCTCAATTCCGGGTGACGAGTGCATTACGCAATCCCAATCAACGCAATGACGTAGCCCGTAACAATGTCCTAGTTCGTGCAGTGCTTCTTTAATTGTACGCTCAAGTAATAGTTTTTCGTTGGTGATGCCGGAATAAAATTCTTCATGCAAACGGCAGACAGAAAGTATAGAATGTTTTCCATTAAGCTGTGCTTCACCAAAGATAAAAGTTAATACCGGAACAAAAATATCCACATCGGTTAACAAAATTATTTTACCATTATAATCATCCGTGAGTTTTATAGATTCGGCAATAATCTGTGTTGAAAAATATTGTTTCCGATCCACAGAAAAGAAATCATCAAGATTTATTTTCAAATCAACAATATGAATATTTGAAGAAAACCTTTTTGATAATTCAGTAACTAGGTTTTGAAGTAGTAAAGCGCTGTAAAATTTAATCGGCGCAATAAAAATATCCATCACTACTCAGCTTTGCGGAGATTGTACTTACTTATTTTATTGTAAAGTGTTGCCCTGTCAATCTCGAGCATTTGAGCGGTTTTTGAAATATTCCAACTATTCTCGTTTAAAATTTTAAGTATGTAATTTCTTTCAATTGCAGCTAAACTTTTCTCATCACTATTAAATGCAAAATTATCCTTTGAAAGATGAAAGGGGAGATCATCAACGGTTATAGAATTAGTTTTACCAACTACCATAGCTCTCTCAATTGCATTTTCCAATTCACGAACGTTACCTGGCCAATCATGATTTGTTAAAAACTCCATTGCCTCTTTTGATACGTTTTTTACTTGTTTATTCATTACGGTTGAAAACTTGTTAATGAAGAAACTTACAAGGAGAGGAATATCCGGTCTTCTTTCACGTAATGGCGGAATTACAATTGTAAAAACATTCAATCTGTAGTATAAATCTTCTCTAAACTTACCAGCCTTAACAAGCTCTTCCAGGGGTTCGTTAGTTGCGGTGATTATTCTAAAATCACTTTTTATTAGTTCATTTCCGCCGACACGGCTAAATTGTTTTGTTTCAACAACTCTTAACAACTCAATCTGCATTTTTAATGAAATCGATCCAATTTCATCAAGAAAAATTGTCCCCCGATCTGCCATTTCAAATTTCCCTTTTCTTTTGAACTGAGCTCCCGTAAAGGAACCCTTTTCATGTCCAAATAATTCGCTCTCAAGAAGTGATTCCGCAAGTGCACCGCAGTTTACAGTAATAATTGGGAAATATTTTCTATTGCTATTAATATGAATTGCTTTTGCTACTAATTCTTTTCCTGTTCCGCTTTCACCTCTAATCATAACAGTAGTATCCGTGCGAGCTACGGTATGAACAAGTTCATAAATTTTTTTCATCTGATAACTTTCACCGATCAGGTTATCAGGTTTAATAATTTCATCTATGTTTTCTTTCAGCTGGATGTTTTCTTTTTTAAGTGCCCGTTGCTCAAGGGCCCTTTTTACCAGATGTGAAAGTTCGTCAGGGTCTACTGGTTTTGTTACGTAATCATATGCACCATTTTTCAAAGCAGTAATGGCACTTGGTACCGATGCAAAGGCAGTGATGAGGATGATAAGAGCATCTTTATCAATAGCTTTAATTTTGGATAGCAAATCCAAACCACTCATACCAGGCATTTTCATATCAACAAGTAGCAGATCAAATTTTTGCTTACCATATTTATTTAAAGCGGTTTCACCGTCCTCAGCAGTATCAACCAAATAGTTATCCTCTTCAAACCAATGGTAAAGTGATTCTCTAACAACTTTTTCATCATCAACGATTAAAATTTTTTCTCTTTTTTCCATAAAAAACTCACTTAAACAATTTGCTCATTTTGGGGTAATATTACTTTAAACGTGGTACCGTGAATAGAAGTTTTTTCCACTTCCATCTTTCCTTTATGATTAGCGATTATACCATAGGCTACGGCCAATCCAAGTCCGGTACCGTTGGAAGCTTCTTTGGTTGAATAAAACGGCTCGAAAATATGAGGCATATCTTTTTCCGAAATTCCTGTGCCCTCATCTATTACTCGAAGGTAAACAATGTTATTATCGAGCGTTAGATTAAGTACTATTTTTCCTCCATTGGGCATTGCTTCTATCGAATTCATGAGAAGTGACATCAACGCTTGCTGAATTTTATGTGCGTTACAATAAATTTCTATTTGAGTGCCAGTGTAATCTTTAACTAAAGTGATTCTATGTATATCAAGATGATGTTTCAAAACTGTAACACTGTTATCTATTATGTTTAATAAATTCTCTTTCGCAAATTCATCCCGTTCAGAGCGCGAAAAAATTAATAAGTCTTTTACAATCTGTCCGCAACGTGCAGATTCATGAGAAATTAATTCTAAAAATTCGATAATTGTTTTATACTCAGAATCTTTCTGTAAAGCTTGTAATTTTTTTGATATCAATTTGCTATAGGTTAAAATGCCCGCGAGTGGATTGTTTAATTCGTGAGCAACGGTGGCTGAAAGTTTTCCGAGCGAAGCCAGTTTTTCAATTTGATTTACCTGTTCGTAAATATTTTTTAGTTCATCTGTTTTTTCACTGACTTTTTCATTTAAAGTTTCTGACCAATTTTTTATTTCTTTATATGCCTCGTCCAGTTTTGATGACATTTCGTTAAACCGCCGAGCTACCTGACCAAGTTCGTTTTTAGAATCAATCTCAATTTTATAATCCAGATTTCCATTTCCAACTTCTTCAATACCTTCTCTTATTTTTTTTATTGGTTTATTGACAAGAATAGTTATGAACAAACCTGATATAAAAGAAATCATAACAATAAGAAATGCCGAAGCAAAAATTACTTTCCTTGTACTCGTTTCGATTATTGAATCAAGTTGTTCCAGAGAAACTACAACATCCAGCACTCCTAGAATATTAACTTTAGGTGAATGAGCGTGACAATCTGCGTTTGAGCAATCACGATCATTCTGAATTGGATTGATAAGACCTAGCACTCTTTTATTTTTTGAATTTTTATAAATTCTAATTTTATCCTGGTTTGCTAAACTTTTTAGCGGAACAGAGCTATTATGGCAAGCAATGCAAGCTTCATCATTTAAATTAACTTTTTTGAGAGTTTCATCAGAATTTGTTGAAAAAGCTATTACACCCTGTTTGTCGTATACACGAATTTCCTCCACTCCGATTTCAGTACGAATTGTATTTATTATCTGATGAACATCTTCACGTCTATTTAACAGCATACTATAGCGTGTAGATTTTTTAATTATATCACTGATATTATATGCACTTTGAAATCTTGTTTGGGTTAAGTAACTATCTAGATTTTTTATAATAAAGTAGGTATAAACTGAAAGGATAATGACCAGAATACTTGAAATAGAAATTATAAGCCTAACGCTTAATCTATTTAAAACCTTGATTTTCATAAAATCCAATTACATAAGCGCTTCAAAATTAGATAATACTTTAAAGACTTACAATTAATTTGATTTATCATTTAGTTGGAATAGTGTGTAATTATGGGTGGTGAAGAACTCAACTCCAATATTTATTCGCAATTATTTTCAAGTATTGAATGAATTTAAAATATTCAAATATCTTTGCTTTCCGACAAGTTGATGAAGAAATTTAATTTGGGTTCCACCATCCATCATTGTATTTCCCACTTGTGGAGTATGCGATTTTATCTCTTCAATTATGCTTAGTGCTTTAACATGCATTGAATTCCATTCTTCTTGATATAGCGAACCTTTTGAAATTTCTAGATTAGAAGCACCGATTATTGCAACCCACTGAAATGCTAAAAGTGTGTCGATTGGAAACTCAAGTAAATCGTAAATCATAAAGTTCATTGGTGCGGATAAACTAATTGAACCCCATTCACCCAGAATTTGAATCACTTGTTGATCCGTTAAAATATTTTTTTTGGATTCATTTACTGACAGAAAACTTACAGTATCAAGAAAACTAATTAAAATAGGATTGATGCCAAGATAAAATGTATCGTGGCAAATCTCTTTAACAATGAGACTATTTTTTAAGTAAATAATTTTATTATCACACTTAATGCGTTGCAATTTGTTGGAAATTGTATTTACGATATCAGTGTTCTGCAATTCTTTTTCATTCAGTAGATTTCTCATAACTTTATCAAATTGGCAATTCTCGCAATCAAAATTATTATCGCATAACTTATAATCTAAAACCTGGGAAGCCATCCAGATGCACTTCAATTTTTCATAGTCAGTGTTTATGTGTAGATTTTCACTACTCATATTGTTCACTTAATATAATTTGTTTTGATTGATTTGCAGAATTTTTACTTTCTGTTTCTTCCGATACTTCACTTAAAAAAACTGAAAAGTTTTTTGCTATTAATCTAAAAGCAAATATTGCAAGTACAACTAGCATCATCGTAATACTTATTTCATCAAAAGAAGGAAAATAATTGATTTCTGAAGAAGATACTAAACCGGTAATACTCACGTTTAATCTGTTTAGAATCAATCCGGAAATAACACAAATCGAAACTATATAAAGCCATTTTTTATCGTTTCTAAATTTTTTGTAACTAAGTAAGTATATAGGAAAGATTGTTCCAATGATGATTTCTAAATAAAAGAGTGACGTTTCCATAGAAGGAATTATCAAATAGATTAGTTTGTCATTACTAGCAAAATCATAAATTTTTAATAGTAGACCGACGATCAGAGCAATCCATACTGCAAATGAGGCGCCGGAAAGGATATTCATTTTTAGTCCTGTATTACAGAAACCATTGTCTTTAGTGCAACTTCTGGCAATTAGATATGATTCAAAAATGATCATCGACAAACCGGCGGCTACACAAGAAATGAAAAAGTGTTCTGGCAGTAATGATGAATACCATAGTTGATGTAATTTACCGGGAACAATTAAGTATAATGATCCGAAAGACGATTGATGAAGTGTTGAAAATAACACTCCAGCTATAACTACAGGAATTGAAATTATTTTTAAATATTTTATGGGCGCTCTAAGATTAAATTTTTCAAGCACAACAGGTGCAAATTCTAATAGTAATACTGTAGAATAACAAATTATGCACCATGTAATTTCAAACATTACAGAATGAATATTCCACATTACCAGTGGGTGCCAAAAATTCTCTGGTCTTCCCAGATCGACCAATAAAAGACAAACGACAACCGAGTATCCCAAAAAAGCAGTTAGAATTGCAGGTCTTACTAATGGTTCGTATTTATGAATGTTAAAGATGTGTACAGTAGCTGCGATAGTAAATCCTGCGGCGGCAAGTCCCACACCTATAAAATCAAAACCTATCCATAATCCCCAAGGTACGCTATCGTGCAAATTAGTTGTTGCTCCAAGTCCCAATGAAAATCTAAAATAAGTAGAAAATAATCCTGTTGTAACTATTATAACTGAAACCACTTTCCAAAAGGTAGGTTTTAAAATTTCTTTAATATTCATGTAATTTAATTTCTTTTAATATTATTTTTTTCGTCTTTAGCTATTTGATTTTTTCTTTTAGTAAGCCAATACATTCCGGTTAGAAAAACTCCACCACCGACAACTACTGACGGTATCTTTTCCATTGCCCTCATAGTAAATTCCGGCATTGATTCCCTTGGCAGTTTTGAAAGATACCCTAGTTGTTCGAATGGTACCGGTGATAAAATCATAACATGACTGCCGCCTGCTTCCTCAAGACCATAGATATGTTGATAATATTTCTCTGGATTATCTTTCAATCTTTTGTTAGCGATAGCAATCAGTTGATCCTTGTCCCCAAACAACGTTGCTTCAGTTGGACAAGATTCAGCACAAGCTGTTAATTGACCAGCTTTAATACGATCATTGCAAAGATTACACTTTCTTATTCGTGGTTGGGTGGTTGCCCATTCGTATCTAGGAATATGATGAGGACAGGCTTGCATACAATATCTGCAGCCAATACATTTATCAGCATCATAAACAACAGAGCCTGTGGAACTCTTTGTTATAGCTCCAACCAGACATACAGATACGCAAGCAGGCTCATTACAATGCATGCATAATTTTCTTGTAAACCATTCGCCATATTGTTCAACCACAGTGAAAGTGTTATCGGAAAGATGATCTTTTAAAAAATCTTTGTTTGTTTGTTTTAAATTATTTGTCTCTTTGCAAGCTTGAGAGCATGCACCGCATCCTACACAAAGCGTTATATCGAAGAGAATTCCTTTTTCTTTTAACATCTTTTTTCCAATTACTATAATGATAGAAATTCTTTTTCAAAATCATTTGCACTTCGATCAACTAATGATGAAATCGTTTCATTTGAAGGAGATCCTCCATCGAACATAGTTACACCAGCTAAATCTATTTTATGTGAATGATCATTGATGAAGTTTTTTAATTTAAGATATTCTTCTTTTAACCAGTTAGAAGCTTTTTTCCCTGATAAAAACATCCTTTGATTATTAGAGAAATCCTTTGAATACATCTGGACTCCCCATGTTTCATATGGATTGAAAATTTTTTTACCCAAAATATTCTCATTTATGGATTTTACTTTTCCGTTTATGGGAGACAAAAACTTTACGGTTTTATTTCCATAGGCGCCTTCAAATATCGTTTCCCCGCGTTTTAATTCTTCGCCTGGTGCCGCACAATTTAAAATTGATAAACTGCCCAACGCCATCGATCCAAATTCATCAATACCAATTAAAATCAATCCATCATCATTCCTTCTAAGCCAGGTATGTCCTTTTGAAAAGAATATATTTGCTGGAACGGGAAAACTATTTCTATCAAATATTAGTGAATCAAACTGAGGTAATAGCGGTTCAAATGCCGGATGAGATTTCCCTTGAATTTTTAAAACTATCAGATCAACTAAAATTAATAATAGAAACAAAGCAAGAACAAAAATTGCAACCATAATACTCTATCCCTATTTAAATTATTCTTCTAAATTTTTATTTGTGTCTTTTGAAATATTCACATCCTGAGAACTGCTATTAGCTTTTTTTTCATCGTGCAGTTTACCACCATCATACATTGTTTCGGTTGCAAGTTTAATTGTCGGATCAAATCTCGGTGTGTAAGATTTAGCAACTTTGTTTTTCTTATTTGAGCCTGAAGCTAATGGGTCGATGACAAATCGAACGAACAAATCAACACCAATAAAAACTAAAACTAGTATTAATAAAAACGTTAACATGATGATCTCCTTATTACTTTAAATTGTATTGCTGTAAGGCAATCAACATACCAATAATCAGTGCTTTTCTTTAGTCCCTCTATCCTGATACAAAATAAGGAGTTATGGCATCAGTGCCGAATTGTTAAGCGATTATGAAAAACTAAAGTGCAGAGTATCTCCACAATGGGGTGTTGAATATTTCATCACAAATTAGAGGATTACATTTAAAGTTGTTTATAATCTGGTCACTTTTCTTTACAAGATTTCATCCAAATTTCTACAAAGTTTAAGCGATTGGATTTAGAAATTAACGCGATATTATATAATCAACATCATTTTGTAGAAAGCAACAATAACCAGAAAAAAAAATTCTTAATACAACTTATTCTCCATTATTAAAAAAAGAACAAATTAATTGCCACTATTGATAAATTTTTTAGTTCAGTTACTCTGATTAAATAAATTTATGCTCACCAACTGTTGCGCTATTCAATAAATTCTCATTATTCTGACTTTAACATTTTTTTATTGGAATGGCATAAAATTGTGTTTATAAAAGCAATTATTTTATTCATTTTGTTAAAGATTTAAGTAATACTGAAAGGATTATAAAATGCCTGGCAAAAGTCGCCGAGATTTCCTCAAATCATCCGCCCTTATAGGTGCTGGTGTTGCGGGTATTTCAACAACCGCTAAAGCTGGTCCCGATAATATTTTATCCGAAGACAGGATGGGAGTTTTAGTTGATACCACAGTTTGTGTCGGTTGTAGAAATTGTGAATGGGCATGCAAAGATGCTCATAACTTACCCGCGGGGAATTTAGAATCGTATGAAGATCGAAAAGTTTTAGATACAAAACGAAGACCTGATCACACAGCTTTAACTGTTGTTAATGAATACGCTTCAGGAAAAAATTCCAATCTTCCGGTTGATGTAAAAGTGCAGTGTATGCATTGTGATCATCCTGCGTGCGTTTCTGCTTGTATAGTTGGAGCCTTTAGCAAACACGAAAATGGCGCTGTAACCTGGGATACAGATATGTGCATTGGTTGCCGTTATTGTATGGCTGCCTGTCCATTCCAGATACCAGCCTTTGAGTATGAGAAAGCTCTAAATCCAATGATTATGAAATGCGATTTTTGTATTGATAGAACAAAAGAGGGAAAGGTTCCTGCTTGTGTTAGCATTTGTCCTGTTGAAGCCCTCACCTACGGCACCAGAACAGAACTTGTAAAAATTGCACGAGATCGAATTAAGAGAAATCCAGATAGATATGTTGATCATATATTTGGTGAGTACGAAGTTGGTGGTACCTCCTGGATGTATTTAGCAAATAAAGAATTTACCGAACTGGATTTTCCAAAGCTTGGAGAGAAGCCAGCACCTGGTGTTTCAGAATCAATCCAACACGGAATCTTTGCATACTTTGTTCCACCAGTATCACTATATGCACTCCTTGGTGGAATTATGTGGATTTCAAAACGACGCAAAGAATTAGATGAGGAGATAAAATAAATGAGTCACGAATTACACAATCCAATTCCCATTAAACATAAATATTTTACTCCAGGAGTATTTGTATTAGTTATTCTTGCAATAAACGGTTTAGTTTTTTTGATGGGAAGATTTTTCTTTGGAATTGGCGCGGTTACAAATTTAAATAATCAATACCCCTGGGGATTATGGATAGGAGTAGATGTTGCAGCCGGTGTAGCTCTTGCTGCAGGCGGTTTTACAACCGCGGCACTTGGTCATATAATGCACAAAGATGAATATCACTCAATCATACGTCCTGCATTATTAACTGCAATGCTGGGATATACTTTTGTTGCAATAGGAGTATTTGTTGATATAGGCAGATGGTATTTTATTTGGCATCCGCTGATAATGTGGAATGGAAATTCAGCACTATTTGAAGTTGGTATTTGCGTTATGATTTATGTTACCGTGCTTTATATCGAATTTCTTCCTGTAGTTACCGAAAGATTTATAGGTAAAGTTAATTTACCGGGTTTCCTTTCAGGATTGAATAAAATTGTTGATAAAGTTTTGCGATTGCTGGATAAAGGTCTATCAAAAACTATGTTCATCTTTATTATTGCCGGTGTTGTACTTTCATCACTACATCAATCTTCTTTAGGAACGTTAATGGTTATTGCCGGACCAAAGATGCATCCGCTATGGCAAACACCGGTACTTCCATTGTTGTTTTTATTATCAGCAGTAGCCGTTGGATTTCCTATGGTGATTTTTGAATCATTAATTGCATCACGCTCACTCGGATTAAAACCTGAAATGCCTGTGCTTTCAAAATTAGGCTCTATGATTGCACCACTACTTGGAATTTATTTAGCATTCAAAATAGGCGATATGTTTATTCGCGAAACATTTGTTTACTTAGCTGAATTTAATACGGCTAGTGTTATGTTCACAATCGAAATGTTATTTGGAGTTATAATTCCATTGAGAATGTTTCTCTCCACTAAAGTTTTAAAATCTCCTTTGTTCCTTTTTATTGCATCGGCATTGGTTGTGTTAGGTGTGCTGCTAAATAGAATAAATAATTTTGTGGTTGCTTATACACCACCTTATAGCACAGAATCATACTTCCCATCATTTGGTGAAATTTCTGTGACAGTGGGCTTTGTTGCAATACTAGTTCTTGTTTACAGATTTATTGTCCTTAATTTTCCGGTTATTAGTTTGCCAGGTAGACAGACTGCTCCTCAATCCAAATACACAATAAGAGGAGTTAAATAATGAAAAAGATATTTGCTTTAATTTTGATAACAGTTTTTGCAACTTCAATAAATGCACAACAGAGCCCTGGAAAAGACCACTCCAAGCTTAAAATTAGCTGTAAGACATGTCATACTTGTGATGTTCCAACAAAAAGTGAACCTTGTCTGGTCGTGTGTCCAAGAGAAAAAATGGTAACGGTTTATCAAAAGCCCGAACAAACTCCAGAATTAATTGTAATTGATCAGATGGTTGATAGATACAACCCTGTATACTTTTCCCACAGGATACATGCTCAAATGTCTAATATGGGCGGTGGATGTGAAGGATGTCATCATTTCAATACCTCCGGACCGATATTAAAATGCAGTAGTTGCCACGAATCTTCAAGGAAGCGCGACGATGTTAGTATCCCTGATTTAAAAGGAGCCTACCATAGACAATGTATGGATTGTCATCGTGAATGGAGTCACGATACAGGATGTAATTCATGTCATACACCAAAGAAGGATTCGAAGAATAATAACAAAGATAATCTTCAAAAGAAGTATGCCGGTAAACAACATCCAGTAGTGCTTGAACCAACTAAATTAGTTTATGAAACTAAATCCGATAAAGGAAAATTTGTTACATTCTATCATAATGATCATACTAAGAAATTTGGTTTAAGCTGCACAACCTGCCATAAACAGGAAAGTTGTACTAAATGTCACGATGTAAATAAAACAGATAAGAATAAAAATCAAAAAGTAGTAACTAAAAAAACATTTGAAGATCAACATAAAAATTGTATTAGCTGTCACAGTAAAACAGAAAACTGTAATAAGTGCCATAACGAAAAAACACTCGAACCATTTGATCACGGTAAGAAAACGGGCTGGGCATTAAATAAATATCATATTAATTTATCCTGTGTAAAATGTCACGGTTCAAAACTTCCATACAAAAAAGTAGATAATAAATGTTCTGGTTGTCATAAAGGTTGGGATAGTGAAAACTTTAAACATTCTGTAACAGGTTTACAACTTGATGAAATGCACTCAGAATTGAGTTGTGAAGACTGTCATATGGAAAATAATTATGCAAAAAAACCGTCTTGCGATGGCTGTCATGATGGTTACAGTTTCCCAAAACAAAAACCGGGAAAGCTGGTTGGTAAGTAATATTGCAATGTCATTGCGAGCGATGCTTTGGGAGCGAAGCAATCTAAAGGTGATATTATATAGATTAATAGATTGCCTCACTCGAGACTCGTTCGCAATGACTATTTTTGCTTGTGGAATGGACTTTAGTTATTCGTCACGATAAATGGCTAAATAGTGAAAATAATTTAATTTATATCAATGTTTAATAAAATTGGATTCCGTTTAATATTTGTTGTTGCATTTACTACTCTGATAATCATTGGAGTTTTTGCGTACTTCAATGTCAAATCGCAAAGCAGCAATTTAATATCTGAAGTTGAACGTCATGCAAATCAGCTTGGAGAAACTGTTGTATCCAGTACAAGATTTGATATGATGTTAAATCAACGTGATAGAATCCAACAAATAATTAATTCAATTGGTACTCAGCCTCAAATTCGTGATGTAAGAATAATTAATAAAGTTGGTGAAATAATTTATTCATCAGATTCTACCAATATTAATAAAATGGTTGATAAACAAGCAGAAAGCTGCTACGCTTGCCATGCTGAAGATAAACCGCTGGAGCAGATTTCTATAACTGAAAGAACAAGAATATTTAGAGTGCATCCGGACTCAAATCGTGTAATTGGAATTATCACACCAATCTATAACGAAAAATCTTGCTGGCAGTCCGATTGTCATGCACATCCAAAAGATCAAAAGGTGCTTGGTGTATTAGATGTATCTATATCACTAGCAGAAGTTGATAACGCAATATTAAGCAGTGAATGGAAAATTGTTGGTTTCTCAATAATCGCGATTATTTCATTGGGATTATTGATTGCATTTTTTATTCGTCGCTGGGTTTCAAGACCGGTTAATGATTTATTAAATGGAACATTGCAAGTAAGTCAGGGTAATCTCAATTACACTATTAAAGAAATGGGTGATGATGAAATTGGAAAGCTTGGTACATCATTTAATAATATGACTAATAAATTGGCTGAAGCACGGATGCAGTTATTCCAATCCGATAAAATGGCTTCATTAGGAAGATTAGCAGCCGGAGTTGCTCATGAAATTAATAATCCGTTAACAGGGGTTTTAACATACAGTAGTTTCTTATTGAAGAGGACAAAAGATAATCCTGAGTTTCAGGAAGATCTAAAAGTAATTGTGAGGGAAACGATTAGAAGTAGGGAAATAGTGAAGAGTTTGTTAGATTTTTCACGGCAATCTGTTCCTAAAAAAAGCAGTGCGCACATTAATGAAATAATTGATAAAGCTATTGGTGTTATTGATAGTCAGTTAGCTTTAAATAAAGTAAAAATTCTAAAACAAACTGAAACAAATCTTCCAAATTTTACGGTTGATGCTAACCAGATTCAACAGGTAATTATAAACCTTCTTGTAAACGCATCAGATGCAATTGGAAAAGATGGCGGTGTTATTACAATACTTACTAAACAGATTGCTTTAGCCCCAATTGGCATTGCTCAAATAAAAAAGGCTACTTGCCCTAAGCGACATAGTTTGATTGATAATGATTTTAGAATTGATGGACTACCTTCTCTTAAAGTTAAAATAATATCTGGCGGCAAAGAAGGTATTGCTCATCTTGATCCGGTTTATGGAAAACATCGTAACCATTTTGATATTGGTTTTAAAATTGAGAAGGACGCAAAATATGTTTGTCCTGAATGTAGTAATTCAATTGTAGAACAGGACAAACTTTGTCCAATCTGCGGATCGCCAGTTTTATCGTTTGAAATTAGCGGGCAAGGCATTTACGAAGTTTGCGCTTCTGAACAAAGTAATTGGGAAAGATGGGATTATGTTGATTCCTTAGGGCTAAAAGAATATATAGAAATTAGAATAACGGATACTGGTAGCGGAATTAGTAAAGACGATCTTGCAAAAATATTTGAACCATTCTTTTCTACTAAGGGACAAAAGGGAACGGGACTTGGTTTAGCAGTTATTTGGGGAATAATTGATAATCATAACGGAACAATAAATGTTGAAAGTGAGCTTGGAAAAGGAACAACTTTTATTATTCGTCTTCCGTTAGCACAACAAAGATAATTGAAATTATGAGTAAAGCTTTAGACATATTAGTTATTGATGATGAAGAAGTCATTATAGATGCTGTAATAAAAATTTGTGCGCTGGATAATTATTCGATAGACTCAGCAAATAATTTTAAAACAGCAAGCGAAAAAATAAGTAAGAATCACTATAGCATAATTCTTTGTGATATAATGATGCCTGATGGCGATGGTTTTCAAATCCTGGATGAACTGAATAATAGAAACATTGACAGTACAATTATTATGACTACAGGCTATTCAACAGTTGAAAATGCCGTCAAATCACTTTATAAAGGTGCTGTCGATTTTATTCCAAAACCATTTACTGTTGATGAATTACTAAGTTCAGTCTACCGTGCAAATAAATATCAAATTATTAAAGAGAAACAAAAATTATTATCATTGCAAAAGAATAGCGATGAGTTACTATACGTTACTGGTCCTGCAAAATATTTAAGACTTGGTTACTCCACATGGATTTGTCAGGAGAGAGAAGGTTCGGTTTTAATTGGTGTTTGCGATTTGTTTATTAAAACAATCGAAACCATTCAGGAAATTGAATTTCAGGAAAATGATGAAGAGATTGCACAGGGTATTTGCTGTGCGTCTTTCAAATGCGGGAATGATAGAATTCATAAAATACTTTCCCCTATTTCTGGCAGAATAGTTGAAGTGAATGACAACATTAAAAACAATCCAAACCTAATTGAAAAGGATCCATATTTTGAAGGATGGATTTATCGTGTTATTCCTGCAAATATTGAATATGAAATTAAATACTTAATCCCGTGCAGCTCAGACAGAATTTAATTGAGTTGCTATGAATAAAAACGAAATAAAAAATATTATTATTTAGGAGAAAAATCATGCCACTATTCATATTAGCAGTAGTCATTTTCATCATTGCGGATATTGTTATTCGTATGGTTGGAAAAAGAATGACAGAACAAAGACAAAAGAAGGAACGTGAGATCGTTCTTACCGAAAGTTTAAAACTTGATTTTACGAATGAAGCTAAAACTTTAAAACGTGCTGAAGTAGAAAATCCTAAAGCAAAAATTCTTTGCGTAGATGATGAAGAAGTAATTCTTGGCAGCTTTAGAAAAATTCTTGTACTTGACGGATACTCAGTTGATACTGTTGAAACAGGACAGGAAGCTCTCGGCTTAATTCAAAAACATCATTATGATTTTCTGTTTACTGATTTAAAAATGCCACTAATGGATGGAGTTGAGGTTTGTAAATCTGTTAAACATCTTCGCCCTGATATTGATGTAATTATAATAACTGGTTATGCCTCTGTTGAAACCGCTGTTGAAACTATGAAGTATGGAGCTTTAGATTATGTTCAAAAGCCATTTACTGAAGATGAACTTATCGCGTTTGTGCAGAAGTCTCTAATTAAACGTCAGGATAAAATTCAAAAACAGTTAAAACCAAAAGTACACATAACTCACGTACCGGCTTCAGATGATTTTACACAAGGTGAGTTCGCAATTCCTGGTGGAGTATTTATTGCGAAAAATCATACTTGGGTTAGTATGAATCAAGCAGGTATAGCTAAAATTGGAATTGATGATTTTGCAAAGAAGTTAATAGGACGTGTTTACTCTGTTGAACTGCCAAACCTTGGAATGAATGTAAAAGCAGGACAGCCTCTTTTCACAATTAAACAAGGAAATAGAAGTATTACATTTAATTCTCCTGTAAGCGGAAAAGTATCTCAGATAAACACAATCCTAAAAGATAATATCGAGGCTTTAGATGTTACCCCTTATGAACGAAATTGGGTTTGTGCTCTTGATGCTGAAAATTTAGATAATGAAATTAAAGGGATGCACATAGGAAAATCTGCAGTTTCATTCTTCCAGGAAGATATTGAAAAGTTTAAATCAGTATTTACGGAAATAATGAAATCTGAAAAGAAGGCGGATGAATATCTTGAAGAAGGTTTATTCATTGGGCAACTGGAAAAATTAAATGATGTTAACTGGAATAAAGTTATTGCAGAATTTTTTGTAAGATAGTTTTTAATTAGGAAACCTTCGAGGTTACAAAACATAAACCTCGAAGGTTAAATATTGCTTAGTGCTGATGTTCCATTGTTTGTTACTTCATCATTTCTTTTGCCGGTGCTTTAGTTACAATCTTACCAGCTTGCTTAAAATAAAGAGTAACATTTCCCTCATATCCTTTTATAATATCTCTCTTTAGTTTCATCAACATTACATGATGTGCTCCGGGTTTTAACTCAAATGAAGATTTTGCGGGAATGACAATTTGCCCAACTTCTCTCATTCCCATCATGTCATCGCCAGCATCATAAGTCTCGTGTATTTCAACTTTACCTGCTGGTTCAAACTCTACTTTGTAAAGAGTATCAGCTTTTTCAGAATTATTTTCAATCTTAAAGAATAATCCAGTTGCCTGTCCCTGAGCACCAACTCTCATCCATGGATCGACGATTTTTATCTTCTCAGAAGGATTAGAAAAGATTAGTAATAGAGCCAATAATACATTCATTTTATTCTCCTTATATTTTTAATGTCATTGCGAGCAATGCTTTAAGAGAGAAACAATCTTAATAACAGATCGATTCCCATTCTTGTCATATGCCTCGTAAATATTTATTAATTATTCAAATATTTTATGTCTTCAAGTATCATGTCTATATTCGCTGTGCTGCCTTTGTAGTTGCTCCTAAGCTTGCCTTCCTGATCAATCAATGAAATCCTATCTGTGTGAATTACGTTGTAACTCAGTTCACCATCGTCATCGAATGAAGAATCAGCAGGAATAGCTTTGATGCCAAACTTTAACATTACTTCTTTTGTGTTTTGTTCATCACCGGAAAGCAAAGTCCATTTATTAAAAGAATAATCTCTGATTTCAGCAAATTTTTTTAATACAGACGGAGTATCCCGGTTTGGATCAAAAGAAATAACTACAAATTTAACTTTGCCTTTCAAATTATCAGGGAGTTTTTGTTCAACTAAGTGCATATTATGCGTTGTCATCGGGCAAATATCAGGACAATGAGTGTAGACCATTGCCAGTAATGTTATTTTATCGTTAATGATTTTTGGAAACTGAACCTTAACACTATCCTGATTTAAAAAAAAATTTTGCGATCTTGTTAAATCCTGATCCAATGGAAAATGTTCATAACATCCATTTAAGAAATTAATACTAAGAATGAAAGTTAAAACTCTAAGAATATTTGTAGTTTTTTTCATTTTTCAATAATAGTTATGATTATATGATTCAACTTATTAAAAATCGTTTCGTAATAAAAGATAATTTCTTTTCTTAGATTTGAAATGTTAATTACACATAAAATTATTGGTTTCATTTTTTGAATTATTAACAAGATGCAACTGTTATGAAAAACAACCTTAACGATATGTCCTCAGAGGAATTCCGAAAAAATGGATACAATCATGTGGATTGGATTGCTGATTATTTAAGCAATACTGAAAAGTATCCGCCGCTTTCTCAAGTAAACCCTGGTGATATTTTAAAACGAATTCCGCAGATACCTCCAAAGGAAGGTGAAGATATTGAAAATGTTTTGGCTGATGTTGATAAAATTCTTATGGACGGAATCACACACTGGAATCATCCAGGTTTTATGGCTTACTTCAACTCAACTTCAAGTGGGCCAGGAATTTTAGCTGAGCTTATTACAGCTGCATTAGGTGCAAATGGAATGTTGTGGAAAACCTCTCCTGCATTTACCGAGCTTGAAAAATCTATGATGAACTGGTTCAGGCAAATGATTGGATTGCCAGAAAATTACTGGGGAATTATTTACGATACAGCTTCAACAAGTTCTATGCATGCAATCGCTTCTGCACGTGAACAACTTAATCTTGGAATCAGAGAAATGGGAATGAGCGGAAGAGCAGATCTTCCAAAATTAGTTATGTATTGTTCTGAACATGCACACAATTCTATTGATAAAGGTGCGCTTACTTTAGGAATTGGTTTAGATGGAATTAGAAAAATTTTTGTTAATGATAAGTTTGAAATGATTCCAACTGATCTTGAAAACAAAATTAATGAAGATATTTCTAAGGGATACAAACCGTTTTGTGTTGTTGCTACAGTTGGTACAACATCTACAACTAGTGTGGATCCGGTTGATGCTATAGCAGATATTTGTGAGAAATATAATTTGTGGCTGCATATAGATTCTGCTTATGCTGGTGTAACTGCTATGATTCCTGAAATGAAATGGATTACAAAAGGCTGGAATCGTGCTGATTCATTAGTGATAAATCCACATAAATGGATGTTTACTCCAATGGATTTAAGTGTTTACTTTACCCGCAAACAAGGTATTTTAAAGCGAGCATTTAGCCTGTCTGCTGAATATTTAAAAACGAATCAAGATAGCGAAGTTGATAATTTAATGGATTATGGAATCCAACTAGGCAGAAGATTCCGTTCATTAAAACTTTGGTTTATTATAAGATATTTTGGCGTTGATGGATTAGCCGAAAGAATAAAGAATCATATTAATCTAGCAAAAGAATTAAGAGGTTGGATAGAACAGGAAAATGATTTTGAGATTATGGCTCCAACTCCGTTTTCAACAGTTTGTTTTCGATTTAATCCTCTAAACATTTCTGAAGATGAGTTGAATCAGTTAAATGAAAAACTATTAGAAAAAATTAATGAATCAGGAAAACTATTTTTATCTCATACAAAACTTAATGGCAAGTTCGTTATAAGATTAACAATTGGAAGTATAAGACATGAGCCCAGACATATTGAAGATGCGTGGGAACTAATTAAGTCAATAGCACTAGGATTAAACTAATTTTAGTAGAATAAATAATATGGATTCAATTTTACAATTTGCTTTACTTGCATTTACATCATTATTTACAATGATAAATCCGATGGGTGTTATTCCTGTTTTTACAACTCTTACAACGGGAATGACATCTAAACAGGCGGCAGCAATTGCTCTTAAAGCAACCTCAACAGCACTTCTGGTTTTATTACTTTTTACTTTTGGTGGAAATTTTATTTTTGATATTTTCAACATTTCCGTTAATGGACTAAGAGTGGTCGGAGGGATATTGTTCTTTCTTTCGGGTTATGATATGCTTAGAGGAAAACTAACACGCATAAAATCTGAAGGGGAAGAATTTATTGAAGCAGCAAAAGATTTTGCAATTACTCCGCTTGGTGTTCCGATGATAACGGGCCCGGGTGTAATCACAATATCTATAGTTATGATGAATGATGCTCCTGATATAGCTCACAAATCTTTACTTATTGCATCAATATTTATTGTTATGGGCTTAACACATTTAATACTTCTTAGTTCTAGAAAAATAATTGCATTTCTTGGGGAAAGTGGAAATAAAGTTCTTACAAGAATTATGGGTCTAATAGTAATGGTAATTGCAGTTGAGCTATTTTTCAGAGGATTAAAACCAATTATTCAGGATATTTTAGTAATTAAATAAATCGCTGTAACCAAACAATAAATAGTTCATCAGACTATTAGTAGAAAATTTTTAATTTATTTTTAGAGGAAAATATGGCAACCAAAACAGCGTTCGTAAAGCAATTACGTGGAATTACATTTGTGGGCAAAACAGATACTAATCATTGGATTACAATGGATGGACCAGAAAATTTTTATGGCAGTAATTCAGGTATTCGTCCGAAAGAATTAATTTTACTTTCACTTGCAGGTTGTACAGGCAGTGATGTAGTTGCAATCTTACAGAAAAAGAGAATTAAGTTAGATAATCTTGAAATTAATATTACAGCAGAGCAGCAAGAAACACATCCGCAGGTTTATACTAAAATTCATATTGAGTTTTTATTCTATGGTAAAGATATAGCTGATAAAGATGTTGAGAGAGCTATTGAATTATCACAAACTACATATTGCAGTGTAACTGCAATGCTTCAAAAATCGATTGAGATCACGCATTCTTTTAAAATTATCGCTGTAGATTAATTAAAGTGTGAGGATTTGGAGTAATGAAAATGAAATTCCATTACTCCTAAATTTTTGGTTTAACTTTTCTGGTATAATCCTAAAGTATTTCCATCAGGATCATTCATTAATGCATACCAACCCATTGCAGGAATAACAGTTTTTGTTCTCTTTACAGAGCCTCCATTGTCTTTTGCTTTTTTCATAATAGAATCAATGTCCGGCATATTAACGTGAAAAACTGTTGTATCGCCTTGAGCTACCTGATCAACTTTTCTTAAACCAACCATTGTCCCTTTATGATTGTTAAAAAGTAAATAACCGTTTCCAAATGGTTTAAATTCCCAGCCAAGTACTTTGTGATAAAAATCTTTTGCTCTGTCTAAATCTGTAGTTGGAATTTCGCAATGGGCAATTAAATGTTCAGCCATAGGTTTTCCTTATAAAAATTTGAGTTAATTGTAGCAGGAAATTACTAGTAAGTAATTTATAATTCAAGAAATCTTGTTAAGAAGAATCAAAATGATTTAGTAATTTTGTATGTAATTTATCAAACATTTATCAAGGGAGCTTATGAAAAATCTAATAATATTTTTAATCGTTTTCGGTCTTAGTTATTTTAGCAGTATTCAGGCACAGCATGAAGATCATTCATCAGAAATTAGTTCGTCAGTACCAGAACTATTTGATTTTCACGAAGTAGTATATCCAATGTGGCATACGGCTTATCCAAATAAAGATTATGCATTGTTCAAGCAGCTTTTGCCTGATGTAAATGCTGGTGTAGAAAAAATCTATGCAGCAAAACTTCCAGGAATTTTACGCGATAAAGAAAAAGAATGGAATGAAGGATTGGATAAACTTCGTGCCTCAGTTGCTGATTACAACAAAGCCTGCGAAGAAAACAATGAAGCCGGAATGTTAACTTCGGCCGAAGAACTTCACTCAAATTTTGAAATGCTTGTAAGAATTGTAAAACCTGTTACCAAAGAAGTGGATGAATTTCATAAAGTTCTTTATATGATTTATCATCATTACGGACCAAATAAAAACACAGAAGAACTAAGCAAAGCAATTGATGATCTATACCTGCGCGCTGATGAGCTAAAGAATTGTGTTCTTCCGAAATGGGCGACTGATAAAAAAGAAGA
>CALLZX010000374.1 GCA_937858935.1 uncultured Ignavibacteriales bacterium
AAAATCTTTTTTGATATTTAATGTCAGAATCATTCCCGCATCTTTATATCTATCTCTCTGATTTGAAAAGAAATTGCCCATTGAATAGGCAACAAATCCTGAATCAAGTTTTGCATTATTGGTTTTATAAAAATTAACCGGCTGCAAAACATGTGGATGACCGCCAATAATTATATCAGCACCAAGTTCAATTGTTTTTTTTACAACTTCCTTTTGAAATAGAACTGGTTCACGTTTGTATTCTTCACCAAAATGAAAATGAACCAAAACTAATTCTCCTCCATTTGCTTTTGCAGATTGAATATCTTTTCTAATCAAATCGTAATCAATAAGATTGATTAAATAATCTTTTCCTTTTGGAATTGGATTTCCATTTGTTCCATAAGAATAAGCAAGTACTGCAATCTTAATCCCCTTAACATTAAAAATACGTATTGAATCTCTGTCTCTTTGTGATGTGTATGTTCCTACATATTTAAGATTTCTGGAATTGATCTCATTAATTGTTCTGATAATCCCTTTTTCGCTTCTGTCTAATGAATGATTATTAGCTGTTACAAGTAAATCAAATCCAACATCTTTTAATGCTGTTATGTAAGAAGCTGGAGTATTAAAAAACGGATAACCTGTATATCCGCCGCTTTCTTTTCCCGCAGTAACAGTTTCTAAATTTCCAAAAGTAAAATCTGATGACTCTAAATATTTTTTAACATTTCTATAAACTGGACGAAAATCAAAACTATCTTTTTCTACTCTTGAGTATTGAAACTGCGGTGCATGACACATCAGATCACCAACGACAGAAATGCTGATGGTAACAGAACTATCGGGATTGACAACGCTGTTTCTTTCTTCAAACCTAAATGTTGAAGGAGAATTAAATACAAAGAATGATAAAATCGATATTGTGATTATTGCAATTTTCATATAATACAAAATAAGGCTGGGCTATTTCTAACCCAGCCTTCTTAAGTTTTTGCTACAGAATACTCTTATGGTTTTGGAGTTTTTCTTGCAGCTTTAACGTCTTGAACGTCATTTCTGATTTCCTGACATAATTTTCTTAGATCGCTCAAGCCTTTGCGCACGCGTGTACCTGCAGCAGCTTGTTCTTTCACATAAAATTTTTGGAAATCACCTTCCAAACTTTGAACGAATTGTACGAGTTGATTGAACTTTTCCATGAGAACCTCCTATGAATGTGTGAATGAATTAATTAATGTTTTCCAGTATTATTTCTGCTATATCTTTTACAGCAACTTCTTCGGTTTTTTCGTAGTGTTTTACTCCGTCCGTCATCATCGTCATACAGAATGGACAGGCTGATGCAATTGTATCAGCATTTGTGCTTAAAGCTTCTTTAGTACGCTCCTCGTTTATTCTTCCGCCTTCTTCATCTTCTAAAAACATTCTTCCGCCGCCAGCACCGCAGCAGAAACCTTTGCTTTTGTTTCGTTCCATTTCAACTAAATCTAATCCGGCAACTTTATTTAATGATTTCCTTGGAGACTCATAAACATCGTTATATCTGCCAAGATAACAGGAATCGTGATAAGTAACTTTATGTTTTTCACTTTCCTTTTTCATCTGAATTTTTCCATCAGCCAATAACTCATCTATAAACTGGGTATGATGTTTAACTTCAAAGTTTCCACCGAATTGCGGATACTCATTTTTTAATGAGTGGAAGCAATGTGGACAAGCAGTTACGATTTTTTTAACTCCGTAATTATTTAAAGTTTCAACATTTTCCTGCATCATCATCTGGGCAAGATATTCATTACCAAGTCTTCTTGCAGTATCGCCATTACATTTTTCTTCAGTACCAAGAATTCTAAAATTAACTCCGGCTTTTTGCATTATAGTAGCAAAAGCTTTAGAAACTTTTTTGTATCTATCATCAAAAGAACCGGCACAGCCAACCCAGAATAAAATTTCACCATCTTTATCTTCTGCCATTGATTTGATATTCATTCCCGCTGCCCATTCTGCTCTATCTGCAGGACTAAAAGCCCACGGAGAAAAATTGGTTTCCAAACTTTTAAAAACAGGATTTAATCCAGCCGGAAATTCTGATTCTGTTAAAACAAGGTTTCTTCTCATATCAACAATGGAATCAATATGCTCAATCATTACAGGGCATTCCTGAACACAAGCCATACACGTTGTACATTCCCACAATTGCATATCAGTTACATAATTGTGAACTAATGTTTTTTCAAACAGTTCACCTTCAGTTTTACCTTCAAGAATCAGTGGAGCTTTTTCTAATGTTCTTTTCCTGATATCAACAATTATATCTCTTGGTGAAAGCGATTTTCCAACCGTGTTTGCGGGACAAACTGATGTACATCTTCCGCATTCCGTACAGGAATAACCATCTAAAATCTGCTTCCAGCTAAATTGATCAATATCTGCAACCCCAAATGTATCTGCATTTTCATCATCAAGATTAAGTTTTTTAATAGTATTTCTAACAGGATCCAGATTTGCTAAAAATACGTTTGGAATCGAACTTAAAATATGTAAATGCTTTGAGTACGGTAGATAATTTAAAAATCCGAAAATCAATAAAATGTGCATCCACCAGAAAAACTCATACAAAAAAGTTGTAGTTGAACTTGGACCAGTAAAAAATAATCCGCTTATAAAAGCAGAAATAGGTCTTAATTCTGATTCGTGATAAGCCATTCCATTATTTGCAAAACCTGAAGCATTTTGCCCATACATCGAAATCACGATAAACATAATTAAAGTAAGAATAAATGCCGCGTCTTTCATTCCGTGATCATCAACAACTAATCTTGGTACTTTTTGAATAAATCTTCTATAAAGAGAAAAGATTATTGAGAGAATAACTAATAATCCGAATAAATCCTGAACTAAAGTTATAAGTGAGTAAATCGGACCAAGAAACGAAAGTGAAAATGGTGAATAAAATCCTTGAAATATCGTTTCAATTACAGCAAAAATAAAAAGAACAAATCCCCAAAAGATTAATAAATGTAATGTTCCGGCAACAGGATCGCGTAAAAGCTTCGTTTGGGCAAACGCAATATTCCAAACACGTTTTAATCTTTTTGGAATGTTATCAAATCTATCATCCTTTTTTTTAGCTACTTTAAGATATTTAATTAGATTATTTACACTGTATGCAAAAAATCCAAAAACTGCTAAAAAAACTATAATAAAAATGATATTCTTTAATTCCATATAAAACTATTAGATAAAATCAGTTATTAGTAAATACTTTATCCAGGAACTCCCTTGTTTTAGCAAGAACTCCATCAAACTTTTTATTACTTCCTTCAAAAGGATGAACAATATCAAATGTATGACCGCAAGTTGCAAGTTTTTCAAATTCAGTTTTTGATTCATCACTCCAATTAAAAATCTGTTCACCTTCTGCAATTGGAACAGTTAAATCCTCTGTTCCGTGAAGAATCAATAAAGGTTTATCTAAACTTTTAACCGCTTTTTCAATACTTAATGAACCTTGCTTGTTTTTTTCAACGTCTTCTAGCGATTCAACATTCATTCGCATCATTTGATTTGTTCTTGAGTTTAAAACCTCAACATATCCTTGTTTTCGCCATTCTGCTTTTTGTCGTTCAGTATATCTATCAAATTTTGCAACCGAAGCCCAAACAATGTATGCATCAACCTTTTCAATCAAACTACTTAAGAGAACAACTCCACCACCACGACTATGACCAACTAATCCAATCTTACCATTAACAACGTTACTAAAAAATCCATTTTTATAAGCATTGATAATTTGAACAAGTTCTGAGACTTCGAGTGAAACAGTGTTTTTCGCAAATTTGTCTAGGCGATTAAAATCAAATCCTTCATCATCAACTCCATTATGCGAAAAATTAAAAGAAAGAACAAAATAACTTTTGTCTGCAAAGTACTTTGCACTGTATGGAAAGAAACCCCAATCTTTAAAACCTTTGAAACCATGAACAAAAATTAAACAAGGCGATGATTTTATATTTTCAAAACCGAATGCACTTATGTTAAGAAAATCCCCTTCTTTCGTTTTTAGCCTAAATTCTTTGTTCATCGGTTTGAAATATGAACAATTAAGTAAGAAAAGTCAATATTTTTAAAGATTTTGCATAAATATAATTATGGGCTTAATATTGTTTGATTTTTAACGTATTTTCACATTTAGCAATTAAAAATTGTACAAAAATTCAACAATAGAGGAATAAATGGATTTCAATTTCACAGATGAGCAGAAAATGCTGCGTGGTTTGGTTAAAGAATTTGTTGATGGCGAGGTTAGACCGGTTGCACAAAAGATTGATGAAGATGAAGAAATTCCAACTGATTTAATTAAAAAAATTGGTGAGATGGGATTTTTAGGTCTCTCATTTCCTGAAGAGTATGGCGGAGGCGGTTTTGGTGAAATAGGTTATTGCATTATGCAGGAGGAGATGACAAGAGCTTGCAACTCAACCGCAGTTTTTATTGGTGCACATCAATCAATCGGAACAAACGCAATTTACCTTGGCGGATCTGATGAAATAAAAAAGAAATATCTTCCACCACTTTGTTCTGGTGAAAAGATTGCTGCTTTTACTTTAACAGAACCGGGCGCAGGTTCAGATACTTTTAATTTATCTACCAAAGCAGAACTTGTTAGTGATAAATGGATTTTAAACGGAAACAAAGTTTGGATTACAAACGCAGGAATTGCAAATGTGTTTTCTGTTTTTGCAAGAACCGATAAAGGAATTAGCGCTTTTGTTGTTGATGCTGATACTCCGGGTATTATTGTTGGAGCAAAAGAAAAGAAACTTGGCATTAGAGGCAGTGTTACAAACACAGTTACATTTGAAAATGTTGAAGTTCCAAAAGAAAACTTACTTGGGCAGGATGGAAAAGGATTTTTAATTGCAATGAAAACTCTTGATGCGGGAAGAATCGGGCTTGGTGCCGGGTGTCTTGGTGCCTCAAAAGAATTGCTTGAACTTTCTACTGTCTTTGCTAAACAACGTAAACAATTTGGATCAGTTATTTCAAAATTTCAGGCAGTGCAGTTTATGCTTGCAGAAATTTCCGCAAAAATTTATCCGATGGAAAGCATCGTTTACCGCACTGCAAATAATTATGATCTTAAAAAAGATATTTCTAACGAGGCAGCTATTGTTAAACTGTTCTGCTCGGAATCAATGGCTGAGATTGCAGATAAAGCTGTTCAAATACACGGTGGAATGGGATTTAGTCGTGAATTGCCTATTGAAAGATATTACCGTGATGCACGTATTCTAAAAATATTTGAAGGTACAAACGAAATACAAAAAATGATTATCGGCAGATACGCAATTAAAGATAACGGTAAGTGGAAAGTGGATGAATAAAGATTATGCAGCGCAGGAATTCTTTCCTGCGTATTGAAATTAGATATTTTCGGAAAGACGGACTAAAGATTGGATTCGCAGGGCGAACTGAGCTACAAAAGAACATCCTCAATAATCTTCCTTTTACTTTCTCACTTCATTTAGTTATTTTTTAACAGGAACAAACATCACTATTTTTAATGTTATGAATCCGATAAAAAAACATCTTTTAGTAATTCCTTCAATAGATATTCAAAACCGTAAAACCGTAAGAGTTGTTCAGGGAATTCCTGAACTTGATTGTAAAGAATACGGTGATGATCCGGTTGAAATGGCAATGATCTGGCGAGCAGAAAATGCCAAGATGCTGCACGTTGTAGATTTTAACGGCGCTTTCGATCATTCAAAAGTAAACCACGATATAATAAAAGAACTATGCAGCTCTGTAGTTATCCCAATAGAATTTGCCGGAGGAATACGAAGTGTTGAAGATGCGGAAGAAGTTTTTGATTTAGGTGTTTACAGGATTTCTATCAACACAATGGCATTAGAAAACCGTGCTGAGTTTATAAAACTTTTTGAAAAATATGGTCCCACAAAAATTGTTTTATCCATTGATATATTAGATGGTAAGTTAGTAACACGAGGCAGACAAAGAAAATCTGATATGAATTACTTTTACTACGTTAAAGAGATGACTGAAATTGGTATTGATAGAGTTATTGTAACTGATGTTAGCCGTAATGGAGTAATGCAGGGTCCAAATATTAATTTATCGAAATCGATTGCTGAACATTGCAATATTAAAGTTACACACTCTGGCGGCGTTCGTAACAAAGATGAGCTTTTAGATTTGCAAAATTTAATTCCTGTGGGAGTTGATTCTGTGATAATTGGCAGAGCATTTTACGAAAACAGATTCCCGTGTCAAAAACTTTGGCGCGTTGCAGAATCAGGTTTATTCAATTAGAGGAAATTATGGAAAAAGAAAAAGTGGCACATAGCAGTTTTTGGGTTAATTTTTTTAATTCACCAACAGAAGAAACTGATTTGAAGAATTCATTGAAGACAATTCCTCTTTTTAATGATTTAACAAAAGGCGATTTAACATCACTCATAAAAATTATCCATAACAGAACTTTTGTTGCAGGTGAATTCATATTTCATCAGGGTGATCCTGGAATCGGATTATATATAATAAGAGATGGTGATGTTGAGATAGAAAGAGAGAACGCCCAGAGAGTAAAAAATGTTCTGGCAACTTTTTCTAAAGGAGATTTCTTTGGCGAGTTAGCTTTAGTTGATGGTGAAAAAAGATCTGCTTCTGCAATTGCTAAAACATCGTGTAAAGTTTCAGTTATCTTTAAACCCGATCTTGATGAGTTTATAGAAAAGTATCCAAGAAAGGGAATAAAGATATTAACCGGTATTTCAAGCATCATTGCCTTACGTTTAAGAAAATTAAATGAAGATTATTTTGATCTTCAATACAATGTATTAGAAGAGAAAGGGAAATAAGATGGAAACGACAATAAAAAAAGTTCTTGTGCCTATCGATTTTTCTGATTACTCAAAAAGTGCATTAAAGTATGCAGTTAACTTTGCAAAATCATTTAATGCAGAAATCATCTTAGTTTATGTTGTTGAGCCGGTTATTTATCCGCCTGATTTTAGTATGGGCCAGATTGCAATGCCTTCAATAACTACAGAATGGGATGACAGAGCAAGAGATGAATTGCAAAAACTTGCAAAAAGTGAAATCAATGAGATTGCGAATGTTAAGACAATTATCAAGACTGGTAAACCTTTTGTTGAAATAATAGAAACTGCAAAAGAAGAAAATATTGATTTGATAATTATTGCAACTCACGGCCACAGCGGAGTTGAACATATTTTGTTCGGCAGCACTGCAGAAAAAGTAGTAAGAAAAGCTCCCTGCCCAGTTCTTACATTACGCGAACCTATAAAAGGTTTTGATTATAAAGAAGGAATTAAGAAGTTATAGCAGATTGGTTTGTTAGTCTGAGCCTGTCGATTATAATTTTAATGAAATCACACTTAAACAGGCTCAGCGTAACATTGCTGAGTAGTTACGAAACACTTGGTGACTGTAAGATTTTTAATTTTTTCGATCGGTTACAAAATCAACTAAGGCCGACATAGAAAGTTTTATCGCAGAATCTGGAAAAAAGTTTAATGCTTCTTTTGCCATATCAGAATATTTCTTTGCAACTGTAAGTGCGTAATCAATTCCATTATTTTCCTGAACAAACTTCATTACTTCTTTTACTTTTGTCTTATCATTTCCGTTCTTCAATATTTTTCTGATTCTTGAAGCTTCATTCTTCGGAACATTATTAAGTGAATAGATAAGAGGTAAAGTGATTTTCTTTTCTTTAATATCTCCACCAACAGGTTTACCAATAAGATTTGATTTTCCTTCATAATCAAGAATATCATCTCGGATCTGAAAAGACATTCCAAGTGAGTGGCCAAAGTTTTTCATTGCATCAATATAATCTTTATTTTCTGTTGTGCTCATTGCTCCAATCGAACAACAGGTTTCCAAGAGCGAAGCAGTTTTATCGGATATAACTTTAAAATAAGTTTCTTCATCAATATCTAATTTTCTGGTTTTCTGAATTTGAAGAAGTTCACCTTCAGACATTCTTTTTACAGCATTTGTGGTTACGCCAAGAAAATCATAGTCTTTTCCATCAACAGAAATCATCAGTCCGCGAGAAAGTAAATAATCACCCATCAGTACTGCAACTTTATTCTTAAACAAAGCATTAATAGACCACATTCCCCTCCTCTTGTCAGCATCATCCACAACATCATCGTGTATTAGAGTTGCTGTATGAAGAAGTTCAACTAATGAAGCACCACGATAAGTTCTATCTGTAACTCCTCCTGAAATCTTTGCAGATAACAATACCAAAAGAGGACGAATCTTCTTACCCTTTTGGCGAATGATATAACGGGCAACAAGATCAACCAATCCAACATTAGAGCGCAAAGCTTCTTTAAATATCTCATCAAAGCGTTCTAGCTCAGATTTTATTGGACTGCTTATTTCTTTTAGTGAAAGTTTACTCACGATTTCTTCTGCGATATTTTAGAAATGAATATACTAATCTCATAAAGTACAACTAACGGAACAGCAAGCACCAACTGAGAAACAGGATCTGCACCGGGAGTAAGAAAAGCAGCAAGTATCATAATTATAACAATTGAATGTCTTCTGTACTTTTTCATAAAGCTTGGTTTTAGAATGCCAAGTTTTGATAAGAAGAATGAAATCATAGGGAGTTCAAAAACTAATCCTGCCGCTAACATAACACTTATTATGATGGACATATATTCATCAATTGAAAATTCATTCTTAATTGATTCTGATCCAAACTCAGCAGCAAACTTTAGTGTTAACGGAAGCATTGCAAAGTATGCAAATGCAATTCCGCCTAAAAAACAGATTGATGAAAATACCACTATCCAGAAAATATATTTTTTTTCTTTACTTCTTAATGCAGGTGAGATGAATTGCCAGAATTGATAAAACAAATTCGGGATACTAATTATCATTCCAACCATAATTGCAATTTGCATATACAGAAATAATTGTCCGAATGGTCTTAAGTTTTGAAGGACTGCACCGGAATCTTTTGCAGGTTTTAATAAAACAACATCAACAAGAAAATCTATAAAAATCCAAGCAAGGATAGTACCAACTACAATACCGATAATTGAGTAAATGATTCTCCATCTCAGTTCCTCAAGATGCTCGAGAAATGTCATTTCTTTTTCAAGTTCAATTCCCCCATTATCTTTATCTTCTTGTAATATTTCTTCTGCCAAAATAATTTTTGCTTACTTTGATTCTGCAAATAATGGAAAAGAAGCAGTAAACTTTTTAACTTCTTCTTGAAGATCATTTAAAGTTTTTTCATTTTCAAAGCTAGATACTGCCTTATTAATTATTGAAGCAATAACTTCCATTTCTTTTTCTTTCATTCCGCGCGTTGTTAATGCTGGTGTTCCAACTCTTATTCCACTTGTTACAAATGGACTACGTTTATCGAACGGAACCATATTTTTATTTACTGTAATTCCAGCATGTTCTAAAGCAATCTCAGCTTGTTTACCGGTTATATTTTTATTTGATAAATCAATCAACATTAAATGATTGTCTGTTCCTCCGGATACGATATTAAAATCATATTCAGTTAATTTTGCAGATAATGCTTTGGCATTCTTTCTAACTTGCACTACATAATCTTTAAATGTATCATTCAAGGCCTCACCAAAAGCAACTGCTTTAGCCATAATAATGTGCATCAAAGGTCCGCCTTGAATACCGGGCATAACCATACTATCAATTAACTCGGACATCATTTTAACTCTATCACCTTTTGGTGTTGTTAGTCCCCAGGCATTTTCTTTGTCTTTACCAATAAGAATTATTCCACCGCGTGGGCCGCGTAAAGTTTTGTGTGTTGTTGAAGTTACAACATCACAATGATCAATAGGACTGTTAAGTAAACCTTTTGCTATCAAACCTGCTGGATGCGCCATATCGCACATTAAAAAAGCACCAATCGAATCAGCGATTTCTCTAAACTTTTTGTAATCCCAATCTCTTGAGTAAGCACTTGCTCCGGTGATAATCAGTTTTGGTTTTTCTTTTTTTGCAAGATCAGCAATCTTATCGTAATCAAGCAAACCAGTTGCCTCATTCAATTCATATCCAACTGCCTCATATAGCTTTCCCGAAAAATTAACGGGTGAACCGTGTGTTAAATGTCCGCCATGAGCAAGACTTAATCCAAGAAATTTATCCCCTGGTTTGAGATAAGTCATTAGTACAGCCATATTTGCTTGTGAACCGCTATGTGGCTGCACATTAACATATTCAGCTGCAAATAATTTTTTTAATCTATCACGAGCAATGTCTTCTGCCTGATCCACGAACTCACATCCGCCGTAATACCTTTTGCCAGGATAACCTTCTGCGTATTTATTCGTTAAAACTGATCCAGCAGCTTCTAACACAGCAGGACTAACAAAATTTTCACTTGCAATTAATTCTAATTTGTTAGTTTGTCTTCCAATTTCGGATTGAAGTACTTTATAAATTTCAGCATCTTTTTTTAGATATGATTCCATATTAACCGCTTATTTTGATGAATGATTGAGGTAAAATTAGAAAAGGTTTCCTGAAATCTCAAGAAACCTTTTCAGATTAAAAATTATGAATTAAATTTACGGAGCAGTAACACTTTTGCCTATCCATCCAACACAGGTTATAGTCAATGTTTGTCCTGATTTAATTCCTCTAAAGAAATAATCTTCTTTTGTTGGAATCGAACCTGATAAAGCATTTATTCTGTCTTTTGCTTCGCCAACGTTTGGATCCATATTCAAAGCTCTTCTATAAGTATTCTGAGCTAAGAGATACACAACTTTTCTATCGAAATCTGCACATCCGCTTGCAGATTGCTCATACAAAAATCCTTCATAAAATATTGGTAATGCCCAGCCGTTTCCTACTTCACTTGCTTTTAAGAACTGTGTTCTTGCCTGTGAATACTTTCCGGCTTCCATCAAAGCTTTACCAAAATAGAAGTAATGATCTTTATTCTCAGGTTCGAGTTTAATTAACTTAGAAAATGTTTCTTCAGATTTTGTTGTATTTTCTAATTTGTTATAAACGTTTCCTAATTGGGATAAAAATCCTACATTCTCAGGTTCTTTGCTCACTAAATATTCCAAAGGTGCGACTGCTTGAGCCCACTCACTTGCCTGAATTGCGGTTGAAGCAAATGCCTTGGCCTTTTTTTCGTTTTGCAGATCTTTTTCCCATGCTTCTTTCTGGAATTTTAATCGGTCATCAATGTTACCAAATAAATCTGTAATGATGTTTCCCCAAACTGGATTTTCAGGTTCACGTTCTACAAGAATAGTGTAAAGATCTATCGCTTTTTCTTTTAATCCATTTGTGCCATCATCATTATTAACATATAGTTGACCTAATCTATTATAATAAAATGATGATAACTCTGGCTGCCATGCAATTGATTGCTCGTATTCAGGTATTATTACAGTTGCAGGAAGTGCTAACCAAAGTTCTGAAACATAAGCTTTTCGTGCCTGAAAATATCCTTTATCTTCTTCTCGATATTTTATTGCTAAATCATAGAAATACAAAATTGTATCCTGAATTGATTTAACCATCTCTGGAGTTGTACTTGATGAATCGTGTAACGCCCAAAAACATTCTTCCATTTTATAATAAATCCACTTGCTAAACTTTGATGGATTGGCTTCAATTACGCTCCATCCATATGGTAAAGCACTAACACAGTCTTTATTTTTATGATATTCAGAAAACAAACTGTAGTCTGTCAGCACTTTCATGGAGTCTGCAGTTTGAGCAATGATTGAAGATGAGAACAGAACCAAAGTAATTACGATTGTTTGTATTAATGTTTTCACTTTTCTAACCTTTATTGATTAATCGTGATCTATTTTTCATATCTTAAAAACCAGAGTTCACCAAAACTTAGACCTAGGTAAATTCTGATTGCGTTTTCCATAAGTAAATTATTTTCTGTTGTTCCCCTGTTTAAGTACTGCACAGCAAGATCAATACTATTATCAACTCCAAGCGGATAAGATAATCCTCCAAACACCGAATACTGATTAATTCCTTGCCCATTGAATATATATTGAGTTTGTTCATAACTTAAACCGAACCGCCAAATTATTTGTTCCCAGAGTGTCATTCCCATTGATTTTTTCGGTTTATACTCAAAAGCCGCACTAAATTTAGTTGCATCACGCAAATTAGCATCCGGCTGATTATTAAAACTAAATTTACTCATTGGCTGATACATAAAATCTAAATTAATGTTATATGCATCTGCAAAAGCAAAACTTATGCCGCCATTAAAACGTGCAGGAATCTGCATTTCAGTCTCTGCGATAGCAATAGTGTCTAATAGAAAGAGCGACAATGATGTATAAATAGTATCAGTACTGAGGTTACCAAAATAATTTAGCGAAAGCCCAAATCTTAAATCATCAAATATATCTATATCTAAATCTTTTGCCAGATTAGATGAAATTATACCAGCTGTGGTTCCAAAACCCGTTGCTCTTCTATTATTTTCATAAATAGCTTTAAGGTTCACAACATTATTATCAAACTCAATAGTTGAGAAGTAGCTCTGATTGCCAAAATAGTAATCCAAGGTCAAACCTGCTGAAAAACCAAAAGGAATAAAAAATGAAGTCCCTAAAAATATTTTTGATAGCCCGCCTCTACCTTCATATAAAACTTTATATGAAGGGATTACTTCATCTTCAACTTTAAGATATTCTTCCGCTTCGTAGCTAACTCTCGAGTATGGAACTAAACCTGCAACTACTCCAACACCATATTCTCTGCTAACAGGAAAACCGATTGTAAATCCTTTGAAATCAGTTTCACTTGTATAGTTTGATTGATAAGCATCTGATATCCTTACACCTCTGTAACCGAGACTAAATTCAATTCTGGTTCTGCTTAGCACCGACCAACTTGCAGGATTTGATATCATCAAATGATCAGGATCGAGATGGGAGATTCCAAGTTCACCTATACCCATCATTTTAGGTGAATAACCAAATTCAAGGTCTCCAATACCATATCTTGTATAGACAGAACCACTCTGTGCATTCAAATTAAGAATGCTTGTAAGTATAATCAAACCTGTAAAGAGAAAGCTTTTCATCAATTAATACTTCTTTCTTGCATATACAATTTCTAATTTGGGTCTCTGAGAAACGTCTGCAGCGTTACTGCCCTTTACAGAAAATATTTCAACACCCCTTAATTCACTAGTTGCTCTTATCAACATACCTTGATTATCAACATTGTTCTTCCAAGCACGTATTATGTTAGTAATATCCCCCGTAAAATTAGCACCGCTTCTGGTCAAAGTATAAATATAACTTGTACTTATTTCTTTTTTTGCAGAATCGCTAAATAAAAAGACTCTTAATGAATTGGTAAAATTACTGCCGGTTTTTGTTTGAATAGTATCAACAGTTAAAGTAAGTTTAGCTGAATTAACTACACAATCCTCAGGTAAAACAGACAGATCAAAAAATAATTTAGCTTCTGAAGTAAGACTTGATTGTATAGATAAATTCTCGTTAACAGTATTTTGAACTTCACCCACAACAGCACTGATATCAGCTGCGATATAACCGATTAATGTATCTATATATGCGCCTGGTTTTTGAACCACAATTCTTAATCTCGGATCATCAATTCCGCTTATATTGAAAGCGGTAAAACCTAATACCTTCTGAGAGTTTGCCGTCGGTTCTAATAAAATTCCATAATTTGATGCAACTGAAGTATCAGCATAATGTTGCAGCCAGGAGGATGTTAACGTTGTATCAACATGAAAAGAATAGAGTGTGTCATTTGTGGAAGTTCTATTTGAACTTAAATCAACATTATCATATAAAAGTATTGAAAGACTATCTGCTGTAAATGTAGAAGCTGACCAACTGCTGTTTATCTTAAAAACCTGATAATCAAACAACGCTGCCGAATCACCAAAAGAATAATCTTTATTTAGCTCTATATAAGAATCTAAAACAGTTAAAGATCTTGCTTTCAATTCGGTTAGAATAGTATCAGGAATAATTATTGCAAATCTTAGAAGTGTTTTTGCGGTAACATTATCTGCCTTACCAATCAAAAGATGATCTGAACTTCCAAGATTTATAACTTTTTTAAAGTGATTAGATTGCTGAGAAATTGAATCAACAGAAGAGTCTAACTTAAACACTTCAACACCATCCTGAGATATAAACTCTACACCTAAATCAGTTGGAGAATCATTACATCCAATTATTAAAAATATAGTAATTGCAGCAAAGAGAGAGAATAATTTCTTATTAGTCACTAAAGGGTACTCCGGTAGAATCATTAATTATAAACTTATAGGCTTCAGTTAAATTTTCGGCTACAAAGCTTGGAAAATTATTTCCATTTTGCAAGATAGAAATACTTTCTGCACCTTTACCTGTTTTAACCAAAATTGTTTTTAACTGTACAGTTAAACCAGCAATAATATCTGCAGCAGTATCACCAACAAAATATGATTTAGATAGATCAATATTCAAATCATTGGTGGCATCTAAAATCATTTTGGGAGATGGCTTTCTGCAAAGACAATCTTCTTCACTGCTAAAATCGGGATGAAAAGGGCAATAATAAAATGCATCAATTTGTACATTATATTCTGATAGTTTTTTATTCAACTCCTTGTTTACAGATATAACTTGTTCTTCTGTAATTATTCCTCTGGCTATTCCTGCTTGATTTGAAATCACTATCAGTTTGAACTGAAATTTGTTCTTGAGTGCAGCTAGTACATTACCAGTATCAGAAAACAATTCAAGATCATTTGGATTACCTAAGTAACCCGGATCATAATTCAATGTACCATCACGATCTAAAAAAACAGCTTTACTTAACATCAACTAATCAGATGATAACATGGTCTTATAAAGTTCTATATATTTTTTTGCTGATGAATCCCAGCTGAAGTCTGATTTCATTCCTGATCTCATAATCTTCTGCCAGATTTTCTTGTCTTCAAAAATCTTGATTGCTCTTTTTATTTCCTTAAGCATATCATCAACATCATATTTCTTATAAACAAATCCCGTTCCCTCTTCAGTCTTATCATTAAACTTTACCACCGTATCAGCTAAACCTCCTGTTTCTCTAACAATTGGAACAGTACCATAAACAAGGCTATACATCTGATTTAAACCGCAGGGTTCATATTTTGAAGGCATAAGAAACATATCTGAACCTGCTTCAATTAAATGTGCTAACTCATCATTAAAACCAAGATAGCTTGCAAATTTTTTCGGAAACTTAGCAGCCATTTTATCAAAAAAAGAATGATACTTATGATCACCTGTTCCAAGTAAAATAATCTGAACATTTAACTTCATTAGATCAGTAAAAGCTTTTTGTACAAGGTCCAGTCCTTTTGAATCATAAAGTCTTGATATCAATCCAATAATTGGAATCTTTTCATCGAAGGTTAATCCAAAACGTTCAGCAAGTTCTTTTTTATTAACTAATTTTTCATCAATATTTTTGGCTGAAAAGTTTGCCGGAATTTGTTTATCCTTCTCAGGATTCCATACATTTTTATCAATTCCATTCACGATTCCATATAAAGAATCTTTTCTTTTTGCTAAAACATCTTTAAGACCTTCGCCATATTCTTCTTTTGTTCTAATTTCATTTGCATAAGTCTGACTAACCGTATTTATCACATCTGCAAACATTAAACCGCTTTTCATAAAGTTTACTTTACCATTATGGATGATGCCTTTAGAAACTGATTCAAGTTCTTTTGGCAAATCGGTTTTCTTAAATGTTGTTGTAGGAAATTCTCCTTGATAAGCCAGGTTGTGAATAGTAAATAATGTCTTAAACTGATCAAATCCTTCTTGGTTTTTGTATACAGTTTTTAAATATGCAGGAACCAATCCGCACTGCCAATCATTTAAATGAATAACATCCGGAATCCAGCCAAGCTTAATAATTAATTCCATCACCGCACGGCTAAGGAGAATAAATCTTTCATCATTGTCAGGATAATCTTTTCCGGTCTTAGGATCTACGTATAAGCTATTGCGACTGCCAAAATATTCCTGATTATCTAAAAAATAAATCTGCACTCTAACTCTTGGTCCTGGTAAGAAACATGACTTTAATGAAAAAGTAACATCTTTATCACCAATTTTCACAATCAAATCTTTTAATCTAACTATCTCGTGTATTTTAAATTTTCTATCGTCCACTGCACCATATTTTGGTATTACAATTCTAACTTCGTGGCCCAATTCGGATAGCATTTGCGGCAAGGCAGACGAAACATCGGCAAGACCTCCTGTTTTTACAAAGGGTACTACTTCAGATGTTACAAATAATATTTTAAGTTTTTTTGCAGCCATTTTGGTTATTCTTTTTTTAATGATGTTGCAAAAATACGAAAAAAAGCGCTGGTTCTCAAAAAATGACTAATATAATATTCACATCTTATTTTGAGGATAGTTCGAATTATGCAATTTCTTAGCTTTACTAAAAAAGGTTATATTTGAGACAATTCAATACAAAGAGTAAGTATGAAAAAGTTATTGTTTGAGATAAAAAGTATATTTATTGTTTTTTCATCCATTTTGATCATTTATTCTTGTTCAGCCTCAACAGGCAGCAGATATAATAAAAATGAAAAAGAAAACTCTACTAACACTTCGAAAGAAAATAAGGAAACCATCAAATCAACTGAACCTAAAGAGGATTTTGATATAACACCTTATAAAACCCAAATAATCATTCCAGAAAAAAAATCAGGAACTGTCAGTAAAAATCCAAATGTATGGTTTGATTATGGTTCCCCGGAAATCGAAACAAAAACTGAATCTTTGGTTGGAACGGATGATGGGTTTAGAGTTTTAGTTTTAACGACGGATAATATTGAAGAAGCAAATCAGGTAAAAGCAGATGTATATTTTAGTCTTAGTAGTTATGAAATCTATATAGATTTTGAACCTCCTTTTTATAAAGTTAAGGTTGGTGATTTTGATAATCAGAAGCCTGCTGATGATTTAAAATTTAAATTAAATCAATTGGGATATAAAGAAGCCAAAGTTGTTAAAGACAAAATAAATATTTACAAATAATGAAAAAACTTTTCTCAAATGCATCACAAATAATTACTTGTAATACTAAGGGCAAGAACTATAGACGCGGTAAGGAATTATCCGAGCTTGAAGTTCTGGAAAACCATTCTATTTATTGTGAAAACGGAATTATAAAGGACTTCATTCCTAATTATTCATCTTATAAAATTAATGTGGATGAAAAAATAAGTTTTTCTGGTAAAGTGATATTGCCAGGATTGATTGATTGCCATACACATACAGCTTTTGCAGGATCAAGAGCTACAGAGTTTAAAGAAAAAATTGCAGGCGTACATTACGAAGAAATTGCAAAACGAGGCGGCGGAATAAACACTACAGTTAGTGCTGTTAGAAATGCTTCACTAACTGATCTTGTTGAATTAATGAAACCAAGAGTGCAGGAGTTTATTGCACAAGGTGTTACTACATTAGAAATAAAAAGCGGTTATGGACTTGATTTCGAAAACGAAATCAAACTGCTTCACGCAATTAAAATAATTAATGAAATTTTTCCAATTGATATAGTATCAACTTTTCTTGGCGCACATACGTTTCCACCGGAGTTTAAAGATAACCATTCCGGTTATGTGGATTTAGTTATTAATAAAATGATCCCACATATTGCAAAAAACAAACTCGCAGATTTTTGTGATGGATTTTGTGAATCAACTGCTTTTACTTCTAAAGAGATTGATAAAATTTTTATTGTTGCGAACAATGCGGGATTAAAATTAAAACTTCACACAGAACAATTTAATAATGTTGGCGGATTGGATGTAGCATTAAAACACAAAGCAGCAAGTGTGGATCATTTAGAAGTATTGTTTGAAAAAGATTTTTCGAAGTTTACAGAATCCGAAACAGTAGCGGTACTTCTTCCCGGCGTTTCACTTTTTCTTGATTATCAATTTGCACCTGCAAGAAAACTAATTGAGAATAATGCAATAGTTGCACTTGCCACTGATTACAATCCAGGTTCATCTCACATTTTAAATTTCCATTTAATTATGAGTCTTGCTGCAATTAAAATGAAAATGAAGATTGAAGAAATAATTAATGCGGTTACAATCAATGCTGCAAAAGCTTTAAATCGTGAAATGAGCATTGGAAGTATTGAAATAGGTAAGAAAGCAGATTTTGCTGTTTTTAATACCACTGATTATTCAGATATAGTTTATAATGTTGGAAGAAACCTTTTATCACACACTATTAAAGATGGTCAGATAATTTTTCAGCATTAATGTCATCACGATCCCGAATTTTCCGGAGAAGTAATCTGTTATATTCTTAGTTAGCTTAAAGATTGCTTCGTCGCTAACTCTTCGCAATAAAAAAACACTTTCTATTCAAACATAATATTATAATCTGTAACACTCCAGCGGGGACGAAGTTTTATTGTATCAGGCACAAAATAAAATTCTTCAGAATGTCTAAACGGCTCTGGGTAGCCATTATCGAAAGTACCGCTGCTGTCTTTATCAGAATATATCCACATCGAATATATTCCTGCATCTATTCTTTCAAATTTGTAAGCTGATGTTTTATCCGGAACAGCGGTAAAAAACTTTTTAGCATCTTTCGAATCCTGTAAAACAACCACCACATTATTCTTTGTAGTTGTTAATTTACCTGAGATTCCGGTAAAGTCAACACCGGTTATTGTTTGAAACTTAAGAATGAAAGTTGAATCAACCTTATTACCAGCAGCATCAGAGAAATAATTCAGATTTACTTTTATTTCATAATTCTTTTCAGGCTTCAAATCTATTTCAGGCTTTAAAGAGATTGTTGCATCATCAATAAAACTTAAATTAAAACCTATTTTATTTTTTGATGTATCTGTAAACAGTATTGCATTTTTAATTTCTTTGTTAGCTACAGCTTCATCAAAGAACAAAAGGATTTCCGGGTTCTTAAAATCAGTGGAACCATTTCTGCCAGGTTCAGTTCGAACAAGTTTTAGAGCTGTTGTATCTGGTTTATCTGAAACAACAAATCCAGTTGATTCATTTTCAAATATATTACCTTCCAGATCTTGTATTTTTTTTGCCACTAAAAAGTAATTGTTTTCAGTAGTCAATTTATTCTTATGAACTAAAACAAATTCTTCTTTTTTTGTTTTATTACGGTATGAAAAATCTATTGGATAAACTGCATTAGAAGTTGAATCAACTATTTGAAAATTATTTGCAAGGTAGGATGCAGAATCACACTCTTCACTCAAAGAAATTACCAAATGGTTAGAATCGGTCATTACTGTTCCTAGTAAGCGTGGTTTTACAGTATCAACTTTCATCATAAAGAAATTCAATCCCGAATAAGTTGAATCAGTGTTGGTTAAAGAAATTTCTTTACCTGGTATTCCAATCAAATCCTGATCAGCCTGATAAAGTAAATCACGAAATTCATCATTAACCGCAAACACACGATAAACAGATTCAGCAAGTCCGTTGAGCTTGTAGGTACCATCTTTTCCTGTCTGTGAAAGATAATCCGGTTTTCTTGCAAGATATTTCGTTGTGTCATCAGCATATTTGTATGCAAAAATCAAAGTACCTTCAGAATCTTTTCCGTATACTTTTCCACCTATACTTCGCTTATCAATCTTATCGCCTGTCGCAAATGAAAATGAATAGGAGTTTAACATTCTGTTTTTATTGTTCACATCAACTACATCGGTCCCAATTGTTACAACATAAGTTAAGCTGTCTTTCAAACCATTTGGAAATCCAATTTCAACCGATGTGCCGCTCCAGCTAATCTCAAGTTGTTCATCGATAGCGGGAGAAATAAACAAAGCATCTTTAAATGAACGCTTATCAACGTATTCGGAAAATTCAAATTCGATGTAATCGTCAGTAAAGTTAGTTGTTCCGTTTTCAGGATACGAAGAAATAATTTCTGGTGGAATTGCATCAACCTCTCCCCCTCCCGGAGGTAATTGGTTAGCACAACTTATAAGAAATATAAGAGCTGAAAAAAATAAAAATATTTTTACTGATTGTTCTGTTCTTTTAACCATTTTCTATACTGTGCAACATTCTTTAAATGATCTGAATATGATTTAGCAAACTTATGTCCGCCATTTCCACCAGCTACAAAATACAAATAATTATTCTTTTCCGGATACAGCGCAGCTATAATTGCATTCTTACCGGGATTATTAATTGGTCCGGGAGGCAAACCAGAATATATATAAGTATTATAAGGAGATTCAATTTTTAATTCTTTATAAGTTAATCTTTGCCAGCCGTTTGGTAATATATATTGTATTGTAGGATCAGCTTGAAGACGCATACCGATTCTTAACCTGTTATGATAAACTGCTGAAATAGTTTTCATTTCATCAACAAGGTTTGTTTCACCTTTTATGATTGATGCAAGCGTTAATACCTGGTGAACTGTTAACCCGATTTTCTTTGCTCTTATCTTTAATGAATCTGTAAAAAAATCCGTAAAACCTTTGTAGAATATTTTAATTGCTTCTTCAGGAGATGTGTGTTCGTACATTTTATAAGTTTTGGAAAACAAATAACCTTCAACTGAATTTGTATTAAGCCCCAATGATTTTACAAACTCTTTATTGTTTGCAAGATTTACAAATGCAGCCGAATCAATTTTAACATCGCGTCTAACTTTTGCACCGAGCCATTTGATTGTTTGACCATCGTTTATTTTTATTGCTCGTAAATAATCCGCGGGACCGTTAACAAATAAATCCAGTAAATCTAAATAGCTTAAGTCATTCGGAATTTTATACCGTGCGGCTTTTACTTTAGTCTGCGCTCCGTAAATAAAACCTGCAACTTTAAAGTTAAACTTGCTTGGAATAATCGATTGCTCGAATAGTCTTTCGGTTACATTTGTAAATGATTCGCCGTCTTTAATCTCAAATGTAAACGGTGCAGGTT
>CALLZX010000375.1 GCA_937858935.1 uncultured Ignavibacteriales bacterium
GATGCGTCTTTTTTTACAAAAATTAAGTAGTCTTACTTACCAAAAACATATCTTACGTTTAACCCAAACCATCCTGCTTCAAAATCGGTTTCTTCAATAATTATAAAAGAAGGCCGCCAGTCCGCACCAATAACCATAGGAAAATCGAACCTGTATTCAAGTCCAACTTCACCGCTAACAGCAAGTGCAAAAGGATCGCCAAGATAGGCAGATGGGCCAACACCAACATACCAGTATAAATTCTTTTCTAATGGTTTGTATAATAAGTCCCAAAGAGCTTCAACTCCAACGCCATCATTTCCAAAAGAAACGTCAGCATGTATTCTGCTGAATTGGCCAAGACCAAATACTCCATCAACTGCATAGTGTCCGCCCCAGGCATCACCAAATCGGATACCTACTTCCTGAGCCTGGCTGAATTGTGAGAAGCCAATAACGACAAGAATTGCGAGAAGAAATGTTTTCATTTTTTTCCTTTATTTATTTGTTATGTAATTATGTATTTAAGAAACTTTAATTGATAATCTTATTAGATGCTTAGTCTTACTCCTGCTGTAACAAACAATGTTTTAGCTTTGCCTACATTAAAAGAAGTTACACTGCTAACATCTGTTAAAGACCATTCATATTTAACATCCAGAAAAAGAATCGATACATCAAGCCCGGCACCAAGAAATACGCCCCAGCTTGCTTTGTTAAAATCATCTTTTGTCAATTCAAGTGCATCTACTTGTGTAAGAATTAAAACTGATGCACCGCCAAAAGCACGGAGACCAAAAAATCCTGCGCCTTTGCCCAAAAGATGATATCCAACCATAACGGGTATGTGGATGCCGCTCATTTCTGTATTAAACTTTATTGTTTCATCTTCCGATTTATATTCGTTGCTTTTGTAAGTCCAGAATATTCCGCCTTCACCGTATAATTTATCACCAAAAGAAATTGTACCGCCTAACTGCCAGCCAACATTTGCAGAAGTTTCACCGTTTACAGGATCTTCAGAAAAGTTAGTGGCATTTATTCCGATAGCGGGTTTAATTTCTAATTGTGCATAACTGTTGCCCAAAAACAAAAAAGAAAAGAGCACAAAAATCACTCTTGAATAATTTTTCATGGATAAAATTCCTTCTATTTATGTGTTTTACGATTAACTATAATACAGCAAGCACAATATCTTTTGAAGATAAATTTGAGGGCAAAGGTAATGAAAAAATTAATATCCCCACAATGCTATCAAAATATTTCACAGCAACTGATATTAAAGTCAATAAATTATTATCATTGTAAAGTTTATATAGAAAAGAATATATATACTGATATATTGATAAATTGAACTGTTATATATCGATTCATAATTATATTTTGCCGTAACTTATTTAATCTAATTTAATTAAACACAGAATCATCAAACCAGGAGGTGTTATGTGGTTATTAAAAATTTCAAGTGTTTCGATTTTAAGCCTTGTAATTTTATTAAGCTGCAGTAAATCAACAGAGAAATCCCAAGATGCTGCAAAAATTGATGAACAAATATCAGAAAAAGCAGTAACTGAAAATTTTGCCCCCTCTTCTATAGATGACTTAATGTCTAAAAACATTGTTAATTTTTTAACGCAAAGTTATTTAAAGGATGACTTACAATTCTTGACAGAAAATGACAGAAAATTTCAGTTTTATAAAATTGATTTAAATAACGATGGTAAAGAGGAGTATTTCATAAGATTTATGTCTTCCTACTTTTGCGGTACCGGCGGATGCACGTTCTTATTATTAGACAGATATTCTGAGCTAATAACAAAGTTTACCGTAATGGATGCACCAATTTATGTGTCAAAAGATATGGTAAATGGTTGGAGTAAATTGATCGCAAAAAGCGGCGAAAATTTTAAGGAACTAGTCTTTGATGGCAAAAGCTATCCTTCAAATCCAAGCATTGTTGCAAATAGTAAAGTAGAACCCAACCCTGATTTTGAAATTCTATTTGATGATGAAAATCTGCCTGCTAAAACATATACTTACTAAAAACATGAAAATCTTTAAACTTTTTATTATTGCTCTTTTATTTTTTACAGCACCTGTAATTAATGCACAGGTAGCCCAGACAAACAAAAGCATCTCTTCCGACTCTCTAAAAAACGCTCAAGAATATTTACGGTTGCTTAAAGAAGAAAATAAATCCGGCTCCAATGATAATATTACGGCAAGAGAACAAAACAGAATATTAGCGCGGCTGAAAGCAAAG
>CALLZX010000376.1 GCA_937858935.1 uncultured Ignavibacteriales bacterium
TTTAAAGATAGAGTGCTTTTAATGGAATATCCTGCACTCGTTTTTGAAGGTATGGTTATTGGCGGATATACTGTTGGAGCAAAAGTTGGTATCGTATATCTTCGTGCTGAATATGAATATATGCTCGAACAGTTGGAAAATTATCTTTCAAATATGAGAGAAGATAATCTACTTGGTGAAGGAATTCTTGGAACAGATTTTTCGTTTGATATCTCTATTCGTCTTGGTTCAGGTGCTTATGTGTGCGGTGAAGAAACTGCACTAATAGAATCGCTTGAAGGCAACAGAGGTGAACCGCGCAATCGTCCGCCATTTCCTGTTAACACAGGCTATATGGGATATCCAACTTCTGTAAACAATGTTGAAACTCTTGCAGCTGTTCCTCATATTATTACAAAGGGCGGAAGCTGGTTTAAAAATCACGGAACTGATAAATCAACCGGTTCTAAATTATTTTCTGTTTCAGGTGATTGTGAAAAGCCAGGTGTTTATGAATTACCATGGGGAATTACAATTAATGAATTACTTGAAATAGTTAGTGCAAGAAACACAAAAGCAGTTCAGGTTGGCGGTGCATCCGGTACATGTATTCCAAAGTCGCAGTTCGATCGCAAATTTGGTTACGAAGATATACCAACCGGAGGCTCAGTAATTATCTTTAATGAATCAAGAAATATGCTTCACGTTCTTAAAAACTTTATGGAATTTTTTGTTGAAGAATCCTGCGGCCAATGTACACCATGCAGAATTGGAAACGTAAAACTTCTTGAGGGTATTAATATGATTGAACGCGGAGAATTCACTTTCAAATATATTAACACTTTAAAAGAACTTGGAAAAACAATGCAGGTAGCTTCTAAATGCGGGTTGGGTCAATCAAGTCCCAATGCATTCATATCTATTCTGGATAATTTTAAAGATGAAATCTTTCACACAGTTGGAAATGATGGATTCAACGGAAAGGCAGGTAAGTGATGAAAGAAAAATCAAGAACACCAATGTCTCAACAACCGCTTACGATTGAAAAACCAGCTTTAGAAGACGGAATCGGAAGTAAGGTAACTGTTGAAATTAATGAAAAGAAAGTACAAGTATTTTTTGGACAAACAATTCTTGATGCTTGCAAAGAAAATCAGATTCACGTTCCTACACTTTGTCATCATCCTGATCTTTGTATTGCCGGTACATGTCGTATTTGTGTTGTGGAAATTGAAGGAATGAGAACTCTTCAAACAGCATGTTCATTTCCGATAACTGCTCCGATAAAAATAAAAACATCAAGCAGTATGGTGCGTAAAGCAAGAAGACACATTATAGATCTTCTTCTCAGCGAACACTACGGTGAATGTTATTCATGCGTAAGAAATAACAACTGCGAACTTCAAACACTTGCAAAAGAGTATGGAGTTGATTCATATACATTTGGACATGTTACAGAACCACTCTTTGAGCAGGATTTATCATCTTACTCAGTAGTTCGTGATATGAATAAATGTGTAAACTGCAGAAGATGCGTTAGAACTTGTATTGATCTTCAGGAAGTTGGAGTATTGGAAGCAATTGATCGCGGTGATAAAACACACATCGGAACATTTTTAGAAAAGCCTTTAGCTGATGTTGTTTGTATTAACTGCGGACAATGTATCAATCGCTGTCCAACCGGCGCATTAAAAGCTAATGATCCTTCGGATGTAATCTGGAATGCAATTGATGATCCGACAAAGCATGTTGTAATTCAAACTGCGCCATCTCCTCGTGCTGCAATTGGTGAAGTGTTTGGATTAGAACCTGGTAAATCTTTTACAGGTGAAATGAATACTGCATTGCGCAGAATTGGATTTGATGTTGTGTTCGATACAAACTTTACTGCAGATCTTACAATAATGGAAGAGGGAACAGAATTAATTTTAAGACTTTACAAAGCATTGGTTAAGAAAGAACAAGTTGCAATTCCGCAATTTACATCATGTTCACCAGGCTGGGTAAAATATCTTGAGCATTTTTATCCTGAGTACATTGATAACTTAAGCTCCGCAAAATCGCCGCAGCAAATGTTTGGCGCGCTTATTAAAACTTTTTATGCACAGAAAAAAGGTATTGATCCAAAAGATATAGTTTCTGTTGCGGTAATGCCTTGTGCCGCTAAAAAGTTTGAATGCAATCGTCCGGAAATGAATGACTCAGGTTTTAAAGACGTTGATTTCGGATTAACAACCCGCGAGCTTGGCCAGATGATTAAGGAAGCAGGAATTTATTTACCTGAAATGCCTCCATCACATTTTGATGATCCGTTTGGTGATGCTTCCGGTGCAGGATTAATTTTTGGTGCAACCGGCGGAGTAATGGAAGCTGCTTTAAGAACAGTTATTGAATTAGTAACTGGAAAGAAAGTAGAAGATATTTTTGCTAACGCAGATATAATTCCATTACGAGGATTTGAAGGAATAAAATATGCTGAACTTCCAATTACGGAAGTTGGTCCTGTTCCTAAAATTCTTCAGCATCTCGTACCTGATTGGAACTGGTTAAAAGGCGCCACACTAAAAGTTGCTGTTGCACATGGAACAGCAAATGCTAAAAAAATTATGGATGATATAAAAGCTGGCGGAAAATTTAGTGAATGTCATTTCATTGAGTTTATGGCTTGTCCTGGTGGATGTCTTGGCGGCGGCGGTCAGCCAATTCCTACCAATGAAGAAATCAGAAAGATGCGAGCAAAAGCTATTTATGATGAGGATAATTCTTTACCTTTAAGAAAATCTCACGAAAATAGATATGTTACTGACATCTATAATGAGTTTTTAACAGATGGACCTTGCGGACATATTTCTCACAAACTGCTTCACACACATTATGTGAAGAGAGGGAAATATATAGCTTAGTTTTCTTTTTCATTCAGGCAGATGTTCGTAATTGGCATCTGCCTTTTTTATTTTTATAGTGATTAAAAAGAGATTGTAATGATTAATCTTGTTCCTGCTTGGGCAATTCACTACGAAGAATTTTGGTTAACTGTTCGCAGAAGAAATCTCTGGTTTATAAAATTACGCTATACTGCGGTTGCAATGCTTCTCTTCTTTATAATATTCCCTAAATACTTTTTAGAAATCAGGTTTGGTGATGAACAGCAACTTGCACTTTTATTAGTAACATTTTCAATTCTTCTGTATAATATAACTTTTCATTACATCCGGCAATTTGTTAAACTCGATGCAGATAAATTTAATCCTCTGCATCTGTCAATTCTACAGATGATATTTGATTTGACTGCACTTATGCTGATTGTTTACTTTACCGGAAGTGTTGAATCACCTTTACTTTTATTCTTTGTGATTCATATGATTGTTGGCAGTTTAATCTTACCGGGATTTGTTATCTATACTTTTGCTGTTGTAATTGTGCTTGTATTTTGGGGCATTACAGTCGGTGAATATTATTCGATAATACCACATCATCATGTATCAGGTTTTCTTTCATTTTCGCTTCATCAGCAATTTAATTATGTGCTTGCAATAAATGTTAGTTTTGCATTTCTGGTTGATATGATTGTGTTGATTGCAAATAGAATGGCAAATCAACTTTATATCAGAGAGCAGCAGTTGTTAGAATCGATAGATAAAATAAATGCTGCAGAAAAAGAAAAACAAAAATATATTTCGGGTATTGTGCACGAGATTAAAACTCCACTTGCCGCAGTTCATTCATATCTCGATTTAGTACTGCAAAAATTTCTTGGTCCATTGGATGAAGTTGTAGAAGAAAAACTAACTCGCGCAAGAAGAAGATCTGATGAAGCTATAGAATTAATCAACAACGTATTAAAAATTTCTAAACTTAGAATTGAAGATTCATTTATTAAGGAAGAAGTTGATATTGCCTCTATTCTTGCACGAGCAATTAAAAGTGCAAAAGTAAATGCAGAGGCAAAAGGGGTTAAGCTTTCAATTATAAATCATAGAAAAGAAAAACATACAATTGAAGGCGATCCATTATTAATTCAAATTGCTTTATCAAATATTATAAGTAATGCCATAAAGTATAATAATATGGATGGAATTGTTGAGATTGAAGTTGATGAAGATAAAGATAATTTAATAATTAAAGTTTGTGATAACGGTGTTGGAATTCCCAAAGAAGAAACAGAAAAAATATTTAATGATTTTTACAGAGCAAGTAATATTAAACATGGCAGCGTTGAAGGCTCTGGCTTAGGTTTATCTGTAGTTAAACAAATTTTAGAAAGACACAATGGAACAATAAACGTTCAAAGCCCTTCGCATCTTTCTACAAATAAATACCCGGGAACTTGTATTAAAATTACTTTACCTTTTTTGAAGAAGTAGTTTTAACAGCTTTCTTTTCTTTAGGTATTCTCAGATCAATCAGTTTTGATGAAACACCCTTTACCAGAGAAACTTTTCTTGCAAGTTCATCCATTTTTTTTCTTTCACCAGCAAGTTCAATGATCAACAATCCCTGATCACTGCAATTATCCATAACACCATCGTGGATTCCTAATCTTGTTTTGATCATACATCCCCAACCGGTTAAAACTTTTTGAACCTGAACCGCAGCTTGTTTTCTTTGACCGACAAGAATTAATAAGATAGTTTTCATATAACTCCCTGTATAATGTTATTGAATGACATTATAAAAATAAATAATAGGTAGCTAACAAAGAATTTTTATGACTACCCCAAAGTGTATTATTTAATAACTACATGGTTCTTTGGTGAAGTAATTATTAGTTACTCAATTAAAATCTCGCAAATAACCGATTACACATATAGCTAATTATTAGAATTATTTTAGAAGATAGCAAAGATGAGGCTGGAAGAATTAATTATTAGAACTGTACAATGAAACAAAAGTATACCTCAAGTTTAGTTATCAAATTAACTAAATAATATAAAATTATTCGACCAAATTGTTGATTAGCTCGACCAAATGGATCAATAATAAAATTATCATTTATTAAAAACCTTCTTTTTGTCAAATAAATTAACCATTTAAACAAAAAATATTCTGGCTTGAATATTTCTAATGGCTGGATATTGAAACCACTTTTAGGAATTATAGATGAAAAAGATAGCCGTAATATTTGGGACCAGACCCGACACAATTAAAATGGCCCCTATTATTAAAGAGCTTGAACATCAAACCGAACATTTCAAACTAATTACTATCGCTACTGCACAACATCGGCAGATGCTTGATCAGGTTTTAGATGTATTTAAAATTAAGCCTGACTATGATTTAAATATAATGAAGCCATTGCAAACGCTTGCAACAATTACAAAAAATACAATTGAAGAACTTGATATAATTTTTGAGAAGGAAAAACCCGACTTGGTTTTAGTGCAGGGTGATACGACAACAACATTCGTTGGAAGTTTAGCAGCGTTTTACAGACAAATACCCGTAGGGCATATTGAAGCAGGCCTGCGAACAAACGATAAAAGCAATCCTTTCCCTGAAGAAATAAATCGCAGACTAACAAGCACAATTACTGATCTGCATTTTGCACCTACTCAAACTGCTAAAGAAGCACTGCTCGTAGAAAATGTAAATCCCGAAAATATTTTTGTTACAGGAAATACTGTTATTGATGCGTTAAGTTATTCGGTTAAAAAAGATTATGTCTTTTCATCAGACACATTGAATAAGATTATTGATCAGGATAAAAAAATAATTCTCGTTACTATGCATCGCCGGGAAAATTTAGGTGAGCCTATGAAGAGTGCGTGTCATGCTGTCAAAAATCTTGCTTTAACTTATAAAGATTACAATATCATCTTTCCAGTACATCTTAATCCCAAAGTTCAAGATGTTGCACAATCAATTTTAGGAAATATTCTAAATATCTTTTTAATAGAACCATTGGATTATCTGGATTTTGTAAACCTGATATCCAAGTCTTATTTAATTTTAACAGACTCTGGTGGTGTTCAGGAAGAGGGCCCGCATTTTGGAGTTCCAATACTTGTTTTACGTGAAGTTACAGAAAGGCCAGAAGCTGTAGAATATGGAACAGTTAAACTTGTTGGATTAGATGAGCACAATATTTTTACTACTGCGGATAACCTGCTTAATAATGAAGACGAGTATATTAAAATGGCCTCTGCTGTAAATCCTTATGGAGATGGTTTATCAGCTAAACGAACTATACAGATAATTAAAAATTATTTCCAGATTTCTAACACCCCAATTGTTGAGTTTGATCCATTGGCAATAAAAGAAATATCAAATCATATCGTACTAACTGAGAATTTGGAATATGAAAATAATTTCTAAAAAGTATTTACTGCTATTATTTTTAGAAATTCTATCACTACAGATTTTTGGCGAGAGCAATTATAAGCAAAAAAATATACTGGTTGTCGTACAAGGAAATTCGCAGTTAACAAACTTAGCGATGGGTGATGGAAGACAATTAGCTCAACTACTCGGACATTTTAACACAATAACAGATGTAATTGGAGTTGATGATTACAAAGCATCATCTATTAACAACTATGATTATATTTTTTATTTAGGATTCTATCAAAAAAATTTAGTACCTGCTTCTTTTATTAATGATATAGCAAAAACAAATAATCCTTTAATCTGGATCAATACGGGATTCATAGAATTTTCAACAAAGTATAACACATCAGATTTGTATGGATTTAAAGTAACGAAACTCGACACAGCAAGTATTTATGATTTCGTAAAATCGGAAAACAAATCCTTCACTAAAGGCGAAGGTAATATAAATTTGATTGAAATATCTGATCATAACAAAGTTGAAATTATTGCAACTGCTATATCATCAAAAAATAAAAAAGAAGTTCCTTACATTATTAAATCTAAAAATTTAGTTTACATTGCAGACTCACCGTTTGCTTATGCAAATTCTACAGACCGCTATTTATTATTTGCAGATTATCTTCACGAAATATTAAATGAACATCACGAGGAATCTCATTCTGCAATTGTAAGAATAGAAGATGTAACACCGTTAGATGATCCGGATAAAATCCGAGATATTACTGATTACTTATCTGAAAGAGGTATTCCATTTTTGATCGGTGTCGTTCCATTTTATGTTGA
>CALLZX010000377.1 GCA_937858935.1 uncultured Ignavibacteriales bacterium
CAGGCGTAATGGGTTATATTGATTCGCTGCCCAAAATTCCTGCCGCGGCAATTGGTTATTTAGATTCTGATTATCTGCATAACGAATTAGCAAAAGACTCGAATTTGAAGATCAATTTAAGTATGAACTGTAAAACTTTTCCTGATGCTCAATCCTACAATGTAATTGCAGAAATTACGGGAACAGAATTTCCAGAAGAAATAATTGTAGTTGGCGGACATTTTGATAGTTGGGACTTGGGTTGTGGTGCACACGATGACGGTGCCGGCTGTGTACAATCCATGGAAGTTTTACAACTCTTTAAAGAGCTGGGATTAAAACCTAAAAGAACAATTCGCTGTGTGCTGTTTATAAATGAGGAAAACGGATCGCGCGGCGGCAAGGATTACGGAAAGTATGTTGAGACAAATAATGAAAATCATATTGCAGCAATAGAATCCGATCGTGGCGGGTTTACTCCAATTGGATTTGATGTTGATTCTGATTCTTCTGTACTCAGCAAAATTCAAAGCTGGAGTTCTATCTTGGAGAAGTCAGGAATAATCCGGATTAAAAAAGGCGGCAGCGGTGTTGATATTCAATACATTAAAAACACGAAAGTAAAATTAGGTTATGTTCCGGATTCTCAAAGATATATGGATGTTCATCATTCAGCTAATGATACGTTTGATTCTGTACATCCAAGAGAGCTTGAACTAGGTTCAGCTTCTATTGCCATAATGACCTTTCTTATAAGTGAAGAAGGTCTTTAGCAGTATGTATGATTTTAAATCAATCTCAACTTGCAATAGTGAAAGTCATTATTAAGTTTTGCATTAAAACAATATCCTAAGTTCCTTCAAGAGAATGTTATGAAATCATTTTTTGTTTTACTTCTTATTCTATCTTTAATCGTACGAGCCCAAACATCCGGTATCAAATCTTACTGTAATCCCATTGATATAAATTATCAATACAATTTTGAGCAGAAGAAACTACAAATCTCATATCGCTCTGCTGCTGATCCGGTAATTATAAATCATAAAGGCGAATACTTTTTATTTGCAACCATTTCCGGAGGTTGGTGGCATTCAAAAGATCTGCTTAACTGGAATTTTGTAAAACCAGATAAATGGCCGGTAGAAGATGTATGCGCTCCTGCGGCAATTTCTGTTCGGGATACACTTTTTCTTTTTCAATCAACATTCAGCAGAAGACCAATTTACTTTATGACAGATCCAAAATCCGGACATTTGAATTATTTTAATCCTCTTACAGAAAGACTTCACGATAGTTTGTGCGGGCCGTGGGACCCAAGTTTATTTTATGATGAAGATCTTGATAAGTGGTATATGTACTGGGGTTCTTCAAATGTTTATCCTATTTACGGAGATGAACTTGATAAAAACAATCAGCTTAGTTTTAAAAAGTATTTTAAGAAATTAATCTATCTGCATCCTAAAGAGCATGGCTGGGAAAGATTTGGTTACGAACATCGCGACACCATAAAACCTTTTATTGAAGGTGCCTGGATGACAAAGCACAACAAAAAATATTATTTAATGTACGGAGCTCCGGGTACAGAATATAATGTTTATGCAAATGGTGTTTATACAAGTGATCATCCGCTTGGCCCTTTTGAATATGCACCAAACAATCCCGTTTCCTATAAGCCGGGCGGATATGTAACAGGTGCCGGTCATGGAAATACATTTCAGGATAATTTTGGAAATTGGTGGAATACAGGAACTCCCTGGCTAGCAGTTAATTGGAATTTTGAAAGACGCATTGCAATGTTTCCCGCAGGGTTTGATAATGATGGTTTAATGTATTCCAATACAAGGTTTGGAGATTTTCCGCATTACCTTCCAACAAAAAAATGGAATGGTAAAAATGATCTCTTTATAGGATGGATGCTTCTTTCATACCGGAAAAATGCAACAGCATCTACTATGCTTGATGATTTTACACCAGATAATTTAACAGATGAAAATCCAAGGACGTTTTGGATAGCAGAAAACAATAACCCAGGCGAGTGGGTGGTTATTGATTTGAAAAAAGTAAAATCTGTTCGGGCGCTGCAGATAAATTTTACAGATTATAAAAACAATATTTACAAAAGCGATTCATCAGTTTACACGCAGTTTAA
>CALLZX010000378.1 GCA_937858935.1 uncultured Ignavibacteriales bacterium
TCGTTCGAAATGACAGAACGATTGAATTAAGACTTATCAGATTTTTTTACATCGTCATCAGTTTTTTTGATTTCTTCTTCAACATCTTTTAAGGATTTTTTGAATTCCTTCATTCCTTTACCCAAACCCTGAGCAAGTTCCGGAATTTTCTTAGCACCAAATAACAAAAGTATTACAAGTACAATCAGTATTATTTCGCCTGCGCCTAAATTTCCAAACATAACATCACCTTTAGTTTAATATATAATTAGCTACCGATTTAAAAATTTGCTGCCCATCAGTTCTGCCAAGAGTTGGATCGCAAGCTCTTTCAGGATGTGGCATCATTCCCATTACATTACCGTTTTTATTTACGATTCCTGCAATGTTTAACTGAGAACCATTAGGATTGTTTTCATCATTTACATTTCCATCTTCATCAGAATACCTAAAAAGAATTTGCCTGTTAGCTTCAAGTTCTTTTAACAATTCAATATCAGCAAAATAATTTCCTTCACCGTGGGCAATAGGAATTTTTAATGCTTTGGTAGCTTCACTAATCTCAGCAGAAAATATTGTTTCTCTATTTTCAGTTTTAAGATAAACATCTTTACAAGCAAACTTAAGGGAATTATTGCGTATCATAACTCCAGGCAATAAACCGGCTTCCAGCAATATCTGAAAACCGTTACAGATTCCGATTACAATTCCACCTTTATTTGCAAAGCTGATAACTGAATTCATAATCGGAGAAAATCTTGCGATAGCACCTGTACGAAGATAATCGCCGTAAGAAAATCCACCCGGAAGCAGAATAACACTGCTTTGTTTTAAGTCCGTGTCTTTATGCCAAAGGAATTCAACATCATAGTTGAGAACTTTGCGTAAAGAGTAATATGCATCGTGATCGCAATTAGAACCTGGAAAAACTACTACGCCAAACTTTAAACTCATTTTACTTCTTCGAGTTTAAATTCAAAATCTTCCATAATCGGATTTGAAAGAAGCTTTGAGCAATAAAGATTAACTTCTTTTTCTGCTTCATTGCGATCTGAAAGATCAACATCAAACTCAATTAGTTTTCCGATACGAGTGCTTTTGATGTTTGAAATGCCAAGATGTTTTGCGCCTTTTTCAACTGCAACACCTTGTGGATCTAAAATTGATGGTCTGCGTTTTATTAGAACTGTAGCTTTAAACACTTTTTACTCAGTTTTTTTATTTGAGAAATACTTAAAAATCTGACGAAAAATACCAAATGCAATCATGAAAACAAAAATGAAAAACAATCCTTTAACCGTGAATAGAATCAAAACAACAAGTGCGATTAAATATGCAACATAAAGTAATGGATTCTTTTTCATTTCATTTAATGAAAATTTTGGCAGAGTATCGTACTTTATTTTACTTACCATAAGAAATGATACAAGTAAAACCATTGGGATAATAAAAATCTTAAGTTGTTCCGGATATCCATCACTATAGAATGATAAGTTGAAGCAAACAATTACAAGAGCAGCAGATGGAATTGGCAAACCTGTAAAATAAGATTTATCAAATCCAACAAGTTGAACATTAAATCTTGCTAATCTAAATCCGCCGGCTATCATTGGTAGCGAACTTATTATAACGCCAAAAACTTCGAATTGGTAAAAGTAGGTTGAGTAAAGTAGAAATGATGGCGCAACACCAAAGCTTACAACATCAGAAAGTGAATCGAGTTCAACACCAAGTTCACTACTGGAATGTGTGAGGCGAGCCATAAAGCCATCTAATGTATCAAAGATTGCTGCAATAATTATTAACCAGCCAGCGTAAGTGTAATTCCCTTGGCTTGCGCTGATTATCGAAAAAAAACCGCTAAACATATTCATAGCGGTAAATAAATTCGGTATTATAGAAGGTGTAATTCTAAAACGATTCATTCATTAATATTCAAAAAGAATTGTCTCGCCTGCAGTAACGTTGTCGTCTTTTTTTACTTT
>CALLZX010000379.1 GCA_937858935.1 uncultured Ignavibacteriales bacterium
TTCCATTCTGCAAGACCAAACCAATTCATCTTTATAAACCGTTATATCCGGCCATCCATCACACATGTTCTGCTCACCTTTTTCCGTAAAATCAACAGGTTGAATAAACATAATAGATTGTAAGTGAGTTTTCTTAAAAATATTTAATGGATTCTTTATAAAATTAAGCATAGCTTTTTTCAATTGTTTATCAAAAGGCCAGAGTAAAAGTATTGTTGACCTTCTCATTTTCGTTAGAGAAGGTGATGCGTATGATAGATAAGTTCCTTTGAAGAAATGATGGACAGCCATCATAAGTTCCATAAATTTAGGACCCAGGTAGCCGTATATTTTATCTTTTGTACCTTCTCGCTCTGTTACCAACCACTTAAAAGAATCTGCTTTAACAGTTCCGTTTAGATAAGCGGAGGGAGTAAACTCAGGAAATCGTTCTCTTACTTTTGCCAGTACATCAGTTGATAAAATTTCCACATCTCTTTTCTTATCCGAATGGTACATTATTTTATCCCACTCAACTTTAGTACCGCCCGCATACCAAGTAAGGTTATAAAATCTTTTGAAAACACTACTATGAGTAGAAGGAATTATTTATTTTTGATACTAATGACACTATTATTAATCAAACCATACAATTAATACAATATTAGGTTAACATAATTTCTTAAATATAGTTTTTATGGACAAAGAGAAATCGACCCAAATGTTTGCAATAAGATTATCGTTTTCATTTGGGATTCTGATGTTATTTATTAAATGGTATGCCTACTACCTTACAGGTTCTACCGCAATTTTATCTGATGCAGCTGAATCAATTATCCATATTATTGGTGTTGGCTTTGCAGTATTTAGTTTATGGTATAGTTTTCAGCCTGCTGATGATGAACATACATATGGTCATCATAAGATAAGTTACTTCTCTGCCGGATTTGAAGGTGCGCTTATTATACTTGCTGCTATTTTTATTATTTATATTTCATTAAAAAGATTAATCTTTGGAATTGAAATTTCAAATCTGGATCAGGGTACATACTTTACTTTTTCAGCATCAGTTATAAATCTTTTACTAGGATTCTATTTAGTTCGGAGGGGCAAGAAAAGTAATTCAATAATTCTTATTGCAAACGGCAAGCACGTACTTACAGATTCCTGGACCAGTTTTGGAGTTGTTGCGGGTTTATTACTTACGTGGTTAACAGGCTGGCTCCCTTTTGATCCGATTGTTGCTATTGCTGCGGCATTAAACATTCTATGGTCCGGTGGAAAATTAGTCCGACAGTCTATCGGCGGTTTAATGGATGAGGGAAATAAAGACACTGCAGATGCAATAAAAAATATTCTTGATCAGGAAACTATTTCTAAAGGATTGGAGTATCATCAATTAAGATATAGAGAGAGCGGAAATGTATTATGGCTGGAATTTCATTTACTTTTCCCAAAAGGAACCTTACTCGAAGATGCACATAATGTTGCAACAGATTTAGAAATTATTATCAAAAGAAATTTGAATTCTCACTGCAACATTATTACTCATTTAGAACCTCTTGATTTACACGATGAGATTCATTCTGAACCTCATAGTTAAATATTAAAATTATGGGTTTTAAAAAAAAGATTGGAATATAGAATCTGCGGTAATAATAAATGTGATTCAAGGATATACTTAAAAAAGTTATTTATGGTAGAACAATTCTATTCAGATAATATTTATAACTGAGTACACTCTAATGCTTCTTCTCTTGTATTAAAATTATTAATGATTCTATCAAGCCCTGTCTGGCCAAATAAAAACTTCATTCTACCAGGCGACGTGATTGTTAATATACCGCCACCCTTTTTTTGAAGTTGCTTATGAGCAATTACAACTGCTCCAAGTATAACGGAGTCAATAAAATCGCATTTGCTAAAATCTATTATAATTTTATTATAATCACACAATATATTATTTAAGGAGTTTTTAAATTCGTTAATATCCTTAAATGAGGGATGCTTAATATTTATTGTGAGAATTGGAATTCCATCAACTACATCGGTCATAAATTCTTCCAAATCAATAAGTATATCTGAATGCATATATTAACTCCATATATTACCTGATAATTTTTACAGAAACATTATAAACATTCTAAACAATTATTAAGCCAAAATGATAATCAACTAAATTGAATATTTTGAACAATTAAGTGTAATATTATTCCGCAAAGAATAATTTTAACAGTTTTAAATAATAATTGTAAAATTTTATTCAATTGAAAAATATCCACGGTTATTATGTATATAAAAAAGTGCTTAAGAGCTGTATTGTTCCAGAGCCTGGTTTAAGATCTAAGTTTTATATAACATTAATATAAATTTAATTAACGTTACGTTTTAAATATTAAAAATTATATATGAGTAATAAGGATTTGAAAGTGCTATTCATTGGCGGCACAGGAAATATTAGCGCGGCAGTAAGCAGACTAAGTGTTTTTAGAGGAGTTGATTTATATTTACTTAACCGTGGTCTAAGAGACATTGAAATCGAGGGGGTTAAAAAGATTGTTGCTGATATTTCAAATTATAAAGAATTAAATAATGTTCTTAGGGATTATAAATGGGATGTTGTTGTAAACTGGATAGCATTTGAAGCAGATGATATTATAAGAGATATAGAACTTTTTCGAAATAAAACGAAACAATATATTTTTATAAGTTCTGCATCTGCTTATCAAAAACCACCTGAAAATTATTTAATAACTGAGTTAACTCCGTTATCTAATCCTTTCTGGAAGTATTCCCAAAATAAAATTGAATGTGAGAATATATTAAATCACTCATTCCAATCCGAAGGATTTCCAATTACCATTGTTCGTCCTTCACTAACGTATGATACAGTTATTCCGGTTCCATTTGGAGGGTGGATTGAGTATACAATAATTGATAGAATTAAAAAGGGAAAGAAAATAATTATCCACGGTGATGGTACATCGCTATGGACTCTTACACATTCTGATGATTTTGCTAGGGGATTTATTGGATTACTAGGAAATCAGTCAGCAATTGGTAATTCTTTCCATATAACATCTGACGAAGTACTTACCTGGAATAAGATATATGAATATGTGGCAGAAGCTGCTGGAGCAAAAGCGAACGTTATTCATATTCCTTCCTATTTCATTTGTAATATTGATAAATCAAAAATTGGAACACTGCTTGGAGATAAATCATACAGTACTGTTTTTGATAATGCTAAGATTAAAAAATACGTTCCGGACTTTAGGGCAATAATTCCTTTTAAAGATGGAATTAAACAAACACTAGCCTGGTTTGATGCGAATCCTGAAAGAAAAATCATTAACAATGAAACAAATAAAATGATTGATAAAATCATAAACGCTTATGTTTGGCATGGAATTTATTCAAAGTATGAGGTTATCTAACATTGCTAAAACAGTCTAAATATATTAAATTTGCTACACAATTTTCAATGCACCCGTCGCCCAACTGGATAGAGCATCTGACTACGAATCAGAAGGTTACAGGTTCGAATCCTGTCGGGTGTACAAAAAAAGCTCAAAATAACACTTGAGCTTTTTATTTTTTAAAGTTTTTATTCTTCCTTGTTCTGATACTTTGCCTTTTTACTTCCTTCATAGCTATCAATCTGCAAAAGCACTCCTTCGAGTTTTCCATTCACTAACGGAATTCTTTTTGATGTTTTTAATCCGATATGTTTCCTTAGTGTTGGTTCACCTGTATAGATGAAAGCTGTTGTTCCTTTACACTTTGTTTTTATAAAATCCCCAAGCTCTTTGTAGAGAACTTCAACATCACTTCTTTGTCCAAGTCTAATTCCGTAAGGTGGATTAGTAATCAATACACCATTTTCAAATTGCTTAATATGCTGGAATGGCTGTCCGGCTAGCTCAATGTTTTCAGAAAATGGTAGTCTTGATAAGTTTTCTTGTGCAACTTTGAGTGTAATCTGAGATTTATCACTACCATAAATTAATTCTTTTGGCAATGGCCTTATTTTACTGTCAGCTTCTTCTTTAACTTTTATCCAAACAGATTCATTAAAATCCGGTAAATGAAAAAATCCAAAATTCTTTCTAAGATTCTGAGCAGGAATCCTGCAATAATACATTAAAGCTTCGCAGATAATTGTACCCGAACCGCACATACAATCCAGTAATGGTTTCTCACCATCCCATTTACTCAATCTTATAATTGCTGCGGCAAGAGTTTCCTGCATAGGAGCCTCCCCTGCTAAAAGTCTATATCCCCTTTTATGTAAAGATTCTCCTGAAGTATCAAGACTTAAAATTGCTTTATCTTTTTCAATAAATAAATTGAACCTCACATCAGGTTTTACAGTATTAACATCTGGTCTTTTATCGAACTTTGAACGGAAATAATCTGCAATTCCATCTTTTAAAACTTGAGAAGCATATAGAGAATTATTTATTGTGCTCTTAGTAACTGATGAAGTGATTGAAAATGTCTGATCAAGAGAAAATATTTTTTCCCATTCAATCTGTTCTGCCGTTTTCATTATTGCATTTGCGTTATTACAATAAAACGATTTTAATGGTGCTAAAACTCTAGATATCGTTCTTGCAGTGTAATTTATTTTATAAAGAGTTGTATGATCAGCTTCAAAATAAATTCCGCGATAAGAAACTTTAGTATTTTTTGCTCCAAGCTCTACCAATTCCTGTTCACATAGTTCTTCCATCATTCCAGGCACTTGTGCAAAATAAATATTATTTTTTTGATATTCGTACATTTTATTTAATCCATTTAAAGTTTAATAGTCATTTATATTTTCAAAGTAAATATAAGGATGCTCTAATTATTTTGAGGCAATCAAATAATAATAATTAATGCTTCTTAGGTAAGTATTGAGTGCTTAATACTGTGGAGATGTAAATTCCTAATTAAGCCGTTTAACCAATTAAGTAAAATGAAAATATTTCACGCGAAAGTTTTATTATTTAATCAGTGTAAATAGAAGAATAAGTATTATTAAATAAATAATCTTAAAAAAATGTTTTTTAATATAGATCAATTAAATTCTCACAGACAAAATTATCTTTAAAATAATTTGGAGTAATAATAACGTAGGCTGTTATTAAAAATAAGTTTAAAAAAACTAATTCTAAAACAGCCTATTTCATAATTTAGTTTGCTTATGGCAAATCAGGAATTCTTGCAGCAGAAAAATTACCGGATATATTAATTTCAGCTAATGAAGATGCTTCAATTAATTTTCCATTCACATTCCCTTCAACTTTATTACCAACAGATCCATAAGTACTTACTGTACTTGTGCCCTGTGATATTCCGAGATAGGTATAATATCCTGTTGAAGTAGATTTATATAAAATAATACCTGTCTCATCATTCCAGCTGAATGTACCTGTATTATTACCTTTAAATATAATTGCCATATAAAGTGTATCATTATCCACTTTACCTGAAAACTGTACTGCTGTTACAGTATCAGATACTGAGTATTCAGCCAAACCATTACTAAGGGTTACAGATTTGTTTGTATAACCAGAACCATTTAGAGTCAACGTTGCTGTAGAGTTGGTTACGTTGTTTGGATCAACAGGGTTATCTGAATCACTAGAGCAAGCATAAAAGAAAATAACTGATATTATAAGAACAATAAGTGATTGCGAACGATTGAACATATTCATTTTATCTCCATATTTATTTTGTTGAATATATAGTAATTGTTTGTATTACTTAATTTCGAATTATTATTAAATTTAATATTTTTAAACATCTCTAAACAATCAGACTTAGTATAATTGCAAT
>CALLZX010000380.1 GCA_937858935.1 uncultured Ignavibacteriales bacterium
TTCATACAAAGTAGAGTGGTTAATAACAAAAAAAGATTCTATACTGGATTTTAGAAAAAGCAATCAAGGATTTGCCTCAGTAAAAAACAACGAAATATATTTTAATTCAATTTATGATTCGGTAAAAACATTAAAACTCGATGAACTAAAAACTATTTATGTAAAAGAAGATGCAACGATTGCAAGCTATATTTTTGGTGGTGTGGTTGTAGCATATATATTGTTTTCAGTTTGGATGGGTGCAAGGGCTGGGACTTAATTAATAAATGTATTTTTATATTCTGTGGTTTTAGCATAAAAGTAAATAATTATCTTAGCATTATGAATAATAAAATTCTCTTTCTGTTTTTAATAACTTTCTTTATCTCATCAAATCAATCTTTCTCGCAAACGTTTGAGGTTAAGGTTGGAACTGCATTATATCAGCAGTATGAGATTAACAATGTACATAAGGAACCATATTATTACGATGCTGATTATGATATAAATGCCGGTCTAATGATCAGCTCAGGAGTAGCATTTGATTTATCACAGAATTTTAGTCTCGGAATAGATCTCCGACTAAGAAATCTAAATGGTAAAGCAAATGGAATTTATGTCGGCTACTCTCCATTTGATAGTTCTGATGTATTTAAGAGTTGGGACTTTGCATTTACAAATTTAGATGGCTTGGTTAAAATAAAATATAGAATTGATACGCAATTGGGAATTAAGATTTCACCTTTTGCAGGAATTGGATACTCAGAGAATATGAGTTTTGATAGACAGGGCACACAAGAAAAAATTGCTTTAACCCCACCTGATATGAAAATTATCTATTTAGAAGAACCAACAGGCAATAATTCGGGATTTTTGCTCAGCACAGGTGCAAGTTTTGTTTACGAAGTTCTGTTAATTGAGTTAGGAATGGACGTTGCATTTTATAAAACACATATATACGAGGCAGGAAATTTTAAGCTTCTGAATTTCAATATTTTGTTTGGCGTAAGTATTTAGTAAATCAACATCAGAGTAAAACCTTTCTTCCATAAATTTGATTATTGACCTTGTCCTATCTCACAAACCCTTTCCATTTTTCAATAAATCACTTCTCAAAAGCAAGAAAAGTTAATTGCTAATTATTATTTATTGTCTTGAATTTTTTACTTAAAAGCGCTTTTTAATTAAAGTAATCTGGCATTTTGCATGCACAACCGTTGCGACTATATCGAATTACTTGAGGAAAAAATGCACAATAAAATATTTGAAAATTACCAACCGAATGACAGAAGCACATTAATTCCCCTTCTTCAGGAAGTACAAACCATTTACGGTTATCTACCGGAAAATGCGTTAAGAGATATTTCTAATTTTGTAAAAGTTCCGCTTAGCCGTGTTTACGGAGTAGCAACTTTTTATAATCAATTCCGTTTAATGCCGCTTGGAGAAAACATAATCCGTGTTTGCCGCGGAACTGCCTGTCACGTTAAAAATTCTGCTAACATTCTTTTTGCTCTGGAATCTGAGCTGGGAATTTTAGCAGGACAAACAACAAGAGATAAAAAGTTTACTCTTGAAGTTGTTAACTGTATCGGAGCTTGTTCTATCGCTCCTGTAATATTAGTTAACGATGATTATCATGGAAGAATAACTGTTAAAGATATTCCAAAGATTTTAAAGAAATATCAGGCAGTAAAAAAAACTGAGACTGCTGAGGCAACCAAATGAAAGATTTTAATCAACTCTGCTGCGAAAAATGCTGGCATACAACAGATAAACCATGCGAACATTTTATTCAATGCTGTACTGAAGGTCCGCTTTGCCATCACGATGATAAATGCGAACATGAGATCACTTCCCTTCGTAAGCGTTTAAAATATGAAGAACACGATAAGCCAATTATAATGATTGGTATGGGAACGTGCGGACTTGCTTCCGGTGCTGCAAAAGTTAAAGAAGCTATTGAAGCTGAATTAAAAAAATTAAACATCGAAGCAACGATTGAAGGAACAGGATGTATTGGCTATTGTGCTGTTGAACCGATCGTTGACATAAAACTTCCCGGTAAAGACAGAATATCTTACCAGGAAATAACTGTAAAGGATGTTGCAAGATTTATTAAAACTACTTTAGTAGATAAAGAAGTTTATAAAGAAAAAATTCTTGGCAGTCACGGAAAATCAAACGGTGTTATAAGCTTAAAACAAGTTCCGTTTTTTGAACATCAACAGAAAATTGTACTTGCAAATTGCGGTGTTGTAAATCCGGATTCTATCGATGCATATCTGGCTAACGGCGGATTTAAAGCATTTGATAAGGTTTTGCGTTTGATGAAACAAGAAGAAGTTATCAAAGAAGTTTTGGATGCTGGATTAAGAGGTCGCGGCGGCGGTGGTTTTCCAACAGGGAAAAAATGGGAACTCGCACTTAAACAGCAATCAGAACAAAAATATTTGATATGCAATGCTGATGAAGGTGATCCCGGTGCGTTTATGGATCGATCGCTTTTGGAAAGTGATCCTTACAGAGTGATAGAAGGAATGATGATAGCAGCTTATGCCATTGGTGCAAGCGTTGCATACATTTATTGCCGTGCTGAGTATCCACTTGCAATTGAAAGACTTTTAAACTCAATTGCAAAATGTGAAGAGTATGGAATTCTGGGTGATAATATTCTTACCAGCGGATTTTCACTCCACATAAAAATTAAAAAAGGTGCAGGCGCATTTGTTTGCGGTGAAGAAACTGCACTCATTGGTTCAATAGAAGGTAAACGTGGAATGCCAAAACCTCGTCCGCCATATCCAAGTATTGCAGGATTGTTTGGCAAACCAACCGTTATTAACAATGTAGAAACTTATGCAAACGTTCCGCCTGTAATTATGATGGGTGCGCAGAAGTTTGCTTCGATAGGAACAGCAAAATCAAAGGGCACAAAAGTTTTTGCATTAAGCGGTAATGTTAAAAATACAGGACTTGTTGAAGTGCCAATGGGAACAACATTACGTGATGTTGTTTTCAAAATTGGCGGCGGCATTCCTGATAAAAAAGAATTTAAAGCAGTTCAGATCGGCGGGCCTTCCGGTGGTTGTTTACCTGAAAGCGTGATTGATACTCCGGTTGATTATGAATCACTTAAAGAAGTTGGCGCTATGATGGGCTCGGGCGGATTTGTTGTAATGGATCAGGAAACCTGTATGGTTGATGTTGCAAAATATTTCTTAACATTCATTCAGGAAGAAAGCTGCGGTAAATGTGTTCCTTGTCGTGAAGGAACAAAACGAATGCTCGAAATAATTGAGCGAATTCCAAAACGTTACGGAAAAGACGGAACTAAACTTGATCAGTTGCAAAGATTTAAAGGAATGATCCACTTGCAAAGATTAGCTGATGTTATTCGTGATACTTCGCTTTGCGGATTAGGACAATCAGCACCAAATCCTGTTTTATCAGGACTAAGATATTTCCGCCACGAATATGAAGAACATTTATACGATAGAAAATGTTCATCGGGTGTTTGTAAAGAACTGTTAACATTTGTAATTGATAACGAAATATGTTCAGGCTGCGGATTGTGTGTTAAGAAATGTGCAGTTGATGCAATCGTTGGTGAAAAAGGACAAGCACATTACATTCTTGATGAAAAATGTGTTAAGTGCGGAATGTGTTATGAAGTCTGTCGCTCTGAAGCGATCAATATTAATTAAGTTGATGTCACCCTGAACTTGTTTCAGGGTCTTTGAAAATATTATTGAGATTCCGAAACAAGTTCGGAATGACAAAATGAGAAAAAGAATTTTGGAGTTATAAATGGTTCAGTTAACAATAAATGGAATAAAAGTAAACGCAGAAGAAGGAATGACAATTCTTGATGCTGCTAAATCAGTAGGAATATCAATACCAACACTTTGTCATCTAAAAAATTTAGATCCAACCGGCGCGTGCAGAATTTGCGCTGTTGAAGTTGAAGGATTCAGAGGATTAACACCTTCGTGTGCTTATCCAGTAAGCGAAGGATTGGTTGTCACAACAGATTCACCAAGAGTACGCAAAGCAAGAAAAACAATTGTGGAATTGCTTGTAGAAAATCATCCACAGGATTGTTTGATTTGTGTGCGCAATAAAAATTGTGAGCTTCAGGATTTATCAGAACAATATGGAATCCGTGAACATCGTTATGTTGGTGAAACCAAATCTCACGCAATAGATATTTCAAGCGCATCGATGGAACGCGATCCTGCAAAATGTATTCTTTGCGGCAGATGTGTGCGTGTTTGCCACGAAGTACAAAAAGTTGGTGCAATAGATTTTACAAAACGCGGATTCACTTCAATCGTAACAACACCTTATAATAAAGGTTTAAATGTTAGCGATTGTATTTTATGCGGGCAATGTATTCTTGTTTGTCCAACAGCAGCTTTGCGTGAAAAGAGTGCAGTTAAAGAGGTTGCAAATGCAATCTACAATAGAAAAAAATATTGTATCGTGCAAGTTGCTCCTGCAGTTCGTGCCTCTCTTGGAGAAGAATACAATATGCCTCTTGGTACAGATGTTACAGGCTTGTTAGTTACAGGGTTAAGAAGATTAGGATTTAAAAAAGTATTCGATACAAACTTTGCTGCCGATCTTACAATTATGGAAGAAGCAAATGAGTTAATTAACAGAGTTCAAAACGGCGGAAGTTTGCCGATGTTTACAAGCTGCTGTCCTGGCTGGGTTAAATATGTTGAGATGAACAGACCGGAAGTTTTAGAACACGTTTCAAGCTGCAAATCACCGCACGAAATGGAAGGTGCAGTTTTAAAAACCTACTATGCAAAGAAAATGGGAATTGACCCAAGTGATATTTATGTTGTTTCAATTATGCCTTGCACAGTTAAAAAGTATGAATCAAATCGTGCAGAACTTTCAGAACACGCAATGGCGGATGTTGATGCAGTTTTAACAACCAGAGAACTTGTTAGATTTTTTAAGATTGCTGGAATTGATTTTAATGATTTACCTGAAAGTGAATTCGACAATCCGCTTGGTGAATCAACAGGTGCGGCTGCGATATTTGGTACCAGCGGCGGTGTCATGGAAGCTGCTTTACGTACTGCTTATTTTAAAATAACGGGAAAAGAACTTGAGCATCTTGAGTTTGAAGAAATACGCGGAATGGCAGGAGTTAAAGAAGCAACAATTAAAATTGGTAATCTTGATGTTAACATTGCAGTAGTAAACGGAATTGGAAATGTTGATCCGATTCTTGATCAGGTACAGAATGGAACATCCAAACATCATTTTATAGAAGTTATGGCTTGTCCCGGTGGATGTATTAACGGTGGCGGTCAGCCGATTCATCAGAAACCTGAAAAGGTTATGAAACGTATAAAAGTTCTTTATAAGATTGATGAAAATGCAAAGACAAGAAGATCACACGATAATGAATCTGTAAAAACTTTGTACAAAGAATTTTTTGGTGAACCAAATTCACACAAAGCACACGAGATTCTTCATACAGAATATTTTGATAAAAAAAAGATTTTTAAAAACTAAGTGTCACCCTGAGCGGAGTCGAAGGGTGATGATAATTAAATCAGACTTCGACAGACTCAGTCTGACAACGATCGTCATTCCAGCCAAGGAGTGAATCCATTTTAATAAGTTAGATTCTTGAACAAGTCCGGAATGACATAAGTAGAGCATAATGAATCACGCAATAGTTTCAACAATCACAGACAGATGCAAAAGATGTTACTCTTGTATTAGAGAATGTCCTGCTGCAGCTATTCGTGTTATCGATGCACAGGCAAAAGTTATTGAAGAAAGATGCATTGCGTGCGGACATT
>CALLZX010000381.1 GCA_937858935.1 uncultured Ignavibacteriales bacterium
GCATAAATCCATTCACCATTATCTATAGTAACAGGAGCAATTGTATATTTATGTTCTTTTAGAAAATCTTCCAAAGCTTTTTTCTTTTCCAATGACATTCCTGTATGGAGATATGGATGTCTGAAATATTCTAACTTTTTATTTTTCTGTGATAATAATTCTGTTGTAATCTTTTCTCCTTTAATTATGTCATCAAAAAAAACTTTTTCTTCTGTGTAATGATAATCAGGATGTGAAAAAGTATGATTTCCAAGTTCAAGATCAGAATCAACCCAAAGTTGCAAAGCTTTTAATCTCGTTGAATCGAGAACCTCATTTACATTAAGTTTATATTCATTAACAAATCCAACTGCGGGAATATTATAGTGTTTAATTGTAGTAAGAAGTTTTTGTGTTTGCTCAACCCATTGTTTTCCGTCTTCCAGATATTTTGTATTCATCGGAAGATCATCAAAAGTTATAGCAATAAACCCTTGAGTTTTGGTATTTTGAGAGAATAAAAATGAGTTTAGTATGATTATGAAGAAGAAAAAAATGCGGATACCCTTAATCATTGAAATTCCTTTATTTTTTTTTGTAAAGATAAATTAAACAATAATTTTATAAAATTACATTTATGTACCTTAAACAAAACTTAGAAAATCATTACAAAGCTTTTGATAGAACAAAGCTTAAACCTGATCCTCTTCAGTTTCTTCATTTGTTTAAAGATGAAAGAGATATTGAAGTTATTGGATTGATTGCTTCAATCTTTGCATACGGTAATGTTAAGCAGATTGAAAATACTTTGAATAAATTTATAATTGTATTTGATGGTAAACCTTATTCATTCATTAAAACCTTTTCTTTAGGTAAAGACTCAAAAAAAATCTCTGACATTAAACATAGATTTTATGTTGAGGATGATGTACTCAGATTGTTTATCATTCTAAACAAAGAGATTAAAAAGCATAAATCCATCGAGCAAATATTTTTACAAGGTTACAATATTTATGATGAAAATGTAAAAAACGGAATATCAAACTTTTCAAAACACTTCTTAAACTCATTTTTAGAAACATTTGGTGAAATTTCTACTGGCATAAAATTTATGTTTCCTTTACCAGAAAAGGGAAGTGCATGTAAAAGGATGAATCTGTTTCTCCGATGGATGGTCAGAAAAGATGAACTTGATTTTGGCTTGTGGAAAGAAATTTCAACCTCTAAACTTGTGATACCGGTAGATACACATATTGCGAGAATCAGCAGGTCATTAAATTTAACAAAAAGAAAAAACGCAGATTGGAAAATGGCTGAAGAAATAACTACTAAACTAAAAGTGTATGATGAATATGATCCCATAAAATATGATTTTGCAATCTGCCATATTGGAATAAGAAAATTAAAGTTTTAAGTTTATTGCCATAGAAAGTTTGAAAGAATATCAATGAAAAGAATTACTGAAGATAGTTTTCCGTTTAAATATTTATTGTATTTCCTGGTTGTTGCAATTATTATTTCAATTGCGGGTTACCTTATTTATAATGATAGAAAAAATGCCATAGAAGATGAACTGTATAGGCATGTTGCAACGATTAAAGAGATAAAGCTTGCTCAGATAGAAAAAGAACAGCTTCAAAGAAAAAAAGCTATTGCTTCTTTTCTTCTACTTCCTGAAATAAAAAATGATCTAAAGACTTTATTTACTAAAAAACAATCTCCCGCATTATTGAATAACATTAATAAGTGGACCAATGAAATAAAATATGATTTTGAATTTGTAAGCATTAACATATTAAATAAAAATGCAGATCTGCTTTATTCAACAGATAGCACTCATGCAATTTTTGAGCACTTTTTGAAACATGAACTAGTAGTAATCCTTCAAAAGGATTCATCAGCGCTTTCAAATCTTTATTTGGGCGATAATAAAAAACTTTTACAGGCTATCATTTCTCCCATTAAAAATGCAAATGTAATAGTTGGTTATTTATGGACTGAAATTTCATTTTTTGAATATCTGCATCCAATAATATCTTATACAAAACAGGAAACTGAAGATGTTGAGTACATTCTACTTAAAAAACAAAGCGATTTAGGATTTATACTTAGAGATATTCAGGAAGACAATGAATTTAAAATCCGAACAATCCCAATTAGTAAACAAGATAAAAATGAACTTGAATCATTTATAAAGACAAAAGATTTCTTTAAAGATGCGAAGTTCAAAGGATCCAAAATATTCGCATCAGTAAATGAGATTCCGGGAACTGATTGGATATTGCTGGCAAAAATAAATCAAGAAAAGGTAGCTGAATCAACAAAGAATACGGCTCTATTAGTTTCAATAATTTCGGTTCTGTTAATTATACTTTCCGCAAGCATAACTTACGCAATATGGAAACGAAGCCGTTTGCATTTTTTAACCCGTACTTTCGCATTAAGAAAAGAAAAAGATGCGTTAACTGAGCGTTATACATCTTTAACAAAGTATGCAAACGATATGATACTTAGTGTTGATAAAAATGGAAAAATTCTAGAAGCCAATCAAAAGGCTTTTGATACATACGGATATTCAACTGAAGAACTGCTAAAAATGGAATTGCTTGATCTTAGTTTTGATAGAAAAAAAGATGTCGAGGTTATTTTCTCTTCAATAAATAATCCTGATGGAATTCTCTTTGAAACAAATCATAAAAGAAAAAACGGAACAATCATTCCTGTGGAAATAAGTGCTAAGTTAATTAAGCAAGGCGATGAGGAAATTCTTTTAGCAATAATTCGTGATAATACTGAGAGAAAAAAATTGGAGCTTGATTTAATACTTGCAAAAGATAAAGCTGAAGAAATGGATAGACTTAAAACAACATTCCTTTCGAATATGAGTCATGAACTTAACACACCTATGAGCGGCATAATTGGATTTTCAGAATTGCTGCTTTCTGAAATGGATAATAAAAATCATCGTGAGATGGCAAAGATAATTCACAACAGCGGTAAACGATTAAATGAAACTCTTAATTCGATTCTAGATCTTTCAAAGATTGAATCACAAAAACTAGATTTGAAGATTAGCAGTATTGATCTTATAACAATGATAAAAGAATGTAAATACGTTTTTTCGGATAGAGTAAATAAAAAGGGTTTAAAGTTTAATATTCTCTTTGATCAGGAAAAGGTTTTTATCAATTCCGATCAGAATATTGTTCATAAAATTTTATGCAGCATTATAGATAACTCGGTGAAGTACACAAATGAAGGAGCGATTATTATAAATATAACCGAGAATGATAAAAATGCCATAATAAAAGTAACCGATACTGGTATTGGGATTCCTAAGGAAAATCTTAATCATATATTTGAACCGTTCAGGCAGGGAAGTGAGGGATTAAATCGAAAATTTGAGGGAATGGGACTTGGGTTGACTATCACAAAAAAATATGTTGAAATACTTGGTGGAAAATTAAATATTGAAAGTGAACACGGCAGCGGAACTATGATTGAAATTTTTCTTCCAAAGAATTAGGGATTTTTAATATTTGAGATTTTAACAAATTATCTTTCTAAAAGATAAAAAATGTGTTGAGAATGATACAATTTCCTGCTTAACTTTAGCCCACTATTTTTAGAGGACGTGTGGCTCTAACCACAATAATAATTGCTCAGTAATAGGAGAAAAAAAATGGCAGAGCAAAAAAAATTTGTTCCCTTTGTCTCACCTGAAACTAATATGGCGGAATTTACTATTCGTGCTCTCTTAATCGGATTGGTACTTGCTGTTGTACTTGGTGCCGCAAATGCTTACTTAGGATTAAAAGCCGGAATGACTATAGCTGCAACATATCCCGCAGCTGTTATTGGTATGGCTCTAATTAAGTTAATGAAAGGTACAATCTTAGAAGAAAACTTTACCAGAACTGTTGGTTCTATTGGAGAATCAATTGCTGCTGGAGCTATCTTCACATTACCTGCATTTTTTATTGCAGGTATCTGGAACCCTTTCTTCACTCCAGGAAATTATATGATTTCTGCCGCAATTATGGTTGCCGGCGGTATTCTTGGAATTATGTTCGTTGCATTGCTTAGAAGAGTAATGGTAGAAGATGTTGAATTACCTTTTCCTGAATCTGTTGCCGCTGCAGAAATACACAAAGCAGGAAGACACGGCGGTTGCGGTTGCAAAATTTTTTTTTGCCCGATTTGACTTAGGGGAGCCAGTCCATCCTTAGGTCAGTTCAAATTATTTGCAACTTCCTGGGATAAACTTATTCCACTTGGCAAAGGTAGTTTACTTTTCAAATCTCCGGATGTAAGCCCAGCTTATATGGGTGTTGGATATATTATTGGTCCGAGATTAGCCGCTCTTAACTTTAGTGGTGGAGTGCTTGCTTGGGGATTATTAACTCCAATGATTGCATACTTTAAATATTATGGTCAGGAACTTCCAGCAGATTTTGATTGGGCTGCAACAATGGTTACAGTCTGGAAAAGTTATGTAAGACCAATCGCAATTGGTGGAATGTTAGTCGGCGCAGGTTTTACTTTATTTAAAATGAGAAAAAGTCTCGCTACTGGTATTGCACGTTCAGTTGGTGATGTTAAAAAAGCTGCAACAGGTGAGCATACTGAAATTAGAACTGAAAAAGATATAAGTTTTAAATGGATAATGATTGGAATTTTAGGAACCGCGGTTGCAACATTTTTCATTTATAATTACTTCGCACAAAATGTTCTTGCTGCATTAGTTGCAACAATTGTTATGATTATTGCTGGATTTTTCTTCGCCGCTGTTTCCGGATACTTAGTGGGAATTATCGGTTCAAGTAATAATCCAATAAGCGGATTAACATTATCTACATTAGTGGTTGCTGCAATTCTAATGGTTGCACTTGGAATGAAGGGAACTCAGGGAGTTGCCGCTGTTCTTGGTGTTGCTGCTGTTGTTTGTGTTGCTGCTGCTGTTGCAGGAGAAATGCTGCAGGATTTAAAAGCCGGACATTTTCTTGGTGGTACTCCATGGAAAATGCAGGTTGGCGATATAATCGGTGTTGTTGTTTCTGCTGCGATTATGTTCATTCCACTTTTAATATTGCATGAAGGCGATATTAAAATGGGCGGAACAGGATTTGGCGGAGATAAATTACCTGCACCACAAGCAAGTTTAATGGCCATTCTTTCAAAAGGTATTGTTGCTGGTGATATGGAATGGATTTTAATTTTTGTTGGAATGTTAATGGGCGTCGGTTTTATTTTAATGAATGTAAAGAGCCCAATGCTTGTTAGCGTTGGAATGTACTTACCTTTAGGAACTACATTTGCCATTTTTGTTGGCGGTATGATTAAAGGAATCGTTGAAAGAGTTAATGCTAAGAAAGGCTTTAATGATGCACAGAAATCAAGAGTGGAAAATAACGGAGTATTGCTTGCAGCAGGATTGATTGCAGGTGAGGCGCTCATTGGGCTCTTGTTTGCCGGGCTTGCTTTTGGAGAAATCAAATTATTTGAATTTTTCGCACAGCCATCTTTCTTAGTTAGCTTAGTTGTATTTGGATTAATTGGTTGGATTCTTGTTCAGATCCCGGTTAAGAATGCCGGTAAACCTGATGATCCTGCACCACCACAGGTTTCTATGTAAATATCCCAAAGTCATCTTGAGCGAAGTCGAAAGATGATCGTTGCCAATTTATTTCAATTAAGTGTCACACTTCGACTTCGCTCAGTGTGACATTGATTTTTTAAGGCAAGTTCTACAGTTTTATGGCATTATCATTTAAAGAACGAAAAAAGATATTAAAGAGTGTTAATACACTTGATCTTACTCCAATAAAACTTTATTCTGAAGAAGTTGATAAAGATGAGTTGGTAACAGTTATTATACCTAAATTTAAAAACAAGATTGTTGTAAAATTAATTTCACCAAAACTTAAAAGTGATCATTTTAAAGTTAAACTTGATAAGTTTGGTTCTGCTACTTGGTTAAAAATAAATAGCAAAACAAAAGTAGAGCAGATAATAAAAGATCTTAAGAAAAAATTTGGTGATGAAATTACAGAAGAACACGAAAGAACTACAAAATTTATATTTCAATTATATACACAAGGATTTATTTCATTTAAAGAATTAAACTAAAAGGAGATTTCTTATGGGATCAGTATTAGGTCATTTAAAACCAGAATTGGTTTGGTACCATTTTGAGGAAATTTGTAAATATCCTCGTCCATCAAAAAAAGAAGAAAAAATTGCTGAGTATGTTGTTTCTGTTGGTAAACGATTAGGACTTCAAACAGAAAAAGATAAGTTTGGAAATATTGTTATTCGTAAACCAGCTACACCAGGATTGGAAAATCTTAAAACAGTAGTACTTCAAGGTCATATCGATATGGTTTGTGAAAAGAACAGAGACGTTGAACACGATTTTGATAAAGATCCAATTTATCCATACATAGATGGTGATTGGGTAAAAGCAAAAGGTACAACGCTTGGTGCAGATAATGGAATTGGCGTTGCATGTGCTCTTGCTGTTCTTGAAGCTAAAGATGTCGAACACGGACCACTAGAGTGTTTATTTACTCTTGATGAAGAAACAGGTTTAACAGGTGCATCAAGTTTAAAGAAGAACTGGCTTAAAGCAGATATTCTTATCAATATGGATTCTGAAGATCTCGGAACAATATTTATCGGATGTTCAGGTGGAAAAAACACTGCTGCAACATTTAAAGCTAAGTTAGAAAAATCTCCAAGAAACTATTCAACATTTGAATTAAAAGTTGCTGGATTAAAAGGCGGACACTCTGGCCTTGAAATTCATGTTGGAAGAGGTAATGCTGTAAAGATTCTAAACAGAGCAATCTGGAGTTATTCTCAAGAAAATAATATTAGGCTTGCAGAGATAAACGGCGGAAATAAACACAACGCTATACCACGTGAAGCATTTGCAGTTGTTCTTGTTCCAAAGAATGATGAAAAGAAATTGAAAAAATTTGTCGCAAAATATAATGATACGGTAAAAGCAGAGTATGTTTCTGTTGAACCTGATTTAATGGTTTCTATGGAAAAACATTCAACTCCTGAAAAAGTGATGGATGAAAAAACACAGAAACATTTATTAAACGCTTTATATGCGATTCCTCACGGCGTAATTAAAATGTCAAACGATATTCCAGGTTTGGTCGAAACATCAACAAATCTGGCTGTTGTAGAAACCAAAGGAAAGAATATCAACATTGTTACAAGTCAACGTAGTCCTGTAGCCTCACAGAATGTTGATATAACAAATATGGTTTCTTCAGTACTTAAGCTTGCCGGCGCAGAGATTAGTTATGGCGATGGATATCCTGGCTGGGCCCCTGATATTCATTCAGATATTCTTAAAGTATTTAAATCTACATTTACTAAAATGTATGGTAAAGAGCCAGAAGTAACTGCAATTCACGCAGGGTTAGAGTGTGGTATAATAAAAGAAAAATATCCAAATATGGATATGATTTCTTTTGGTCCTACAATGCGTGATGTTCATTCTCCTGCTGAAAAATTACAAATATCAACCGTACCGGAATTTTATAATCAACTTAAAACAGTATTAAAGAACATTCCAGCTAAGTAATTTGTTTGATGTTTCAGACCTTCAAAGCAGATACTTTTATTAAGTATCTGCTTTTTTTTATATTATTGCAATTACTGGTTATTAAAACAAATAAAACGTCACATAGAGCTTGTAGAAATGTGACTTATGCTAAATCTAATTCAGTCTTCGACAGGCTCAGACTGACAAAATCCAAAATATTATGAACACAAAAGAACTTTCTATCAAACCTCAACCATCATCTTTTTTAAGATGGAGTGCATTGCTTCTGATAAGTTTAGCAATGATGGGTAACTATTATATTTACGATAGTATTAGTCCGCTTGCAGACTTATTGAAGACGCAGCTTGGATTTTCAGATTCAAATATTGGTTTACTGAATGCAATCTATTCTTTTCCAAATATAATCATGGTTCTTGTTGGCGGATTGATTATTGACAGAATTGGTACAAAAACATCAGTGCTAATATTTACTGCACTTATAACGATCGGTTCAATTGTTACCGCGATAACAGGTAATATATGGATGATGTCAGCCGGAAGACTAATTTTTGGGCTTGGGGCAGAATCAATGATTGTTGCTATAACAACTATTGTAGCCAGATGGTTTAAAGGTAAAGAATTATCATTTGCATTTGGGTTAAACTTAACAGTAGCACGATTGGGTTCCTTCCTCGCCCTTAATTCTCCAAGCTGGGGAAAAGGTTTATATGAATATTGGCAATCACCACTTTGGATAACTGTTGCAGGCGGAGTGTTTGCTTTGGTTTGCGTTGTGTTATATTTCTTTTTGGACGTCTATGCAAGTAAGAATTATGATTTGCCAAAAGAAGGCGAACAGGATGCAATATTATTATCCGATATTTTAAGAATTAAAGAAAGAACAAGATGGTTTCTCTTTGCTGGAATATCATTAGTTGTAATAATTCTAACTATTGTTTCACCTGATAACTGGGCCATATATCTAATAGCTTTAATAGTTACAATGTTAGTTCTCTTTCTCAAAGCAAAATCATTTTCAACATCATTCTGGTATATAACTGCACTTTGCGTTACATTTTATTCGGCAATGTTTCCTTTCCAAACATTTGCAATTAAATTTTTTCAAGAAGCTCATGGAACATCAAGAGAGGTCGGCGGAAATTTATCCAGTATTTTAACACTTGCTGCAATGATATTTACTCCATTATTTGGTTTACTTGCGGACAAAATCGGAAAAAGATCTTTATTAATGATGTTCGGATCACTATTAATTATTCCAGTTTATTTAATGATGGCTTATCAATTTGGTAAACCTGAAGTTATGAATGAAAGTGACTTTATAAATATTACAGTATCATTTTTTGATATTGATGCAGCTATTCCTATTTACTTAATCTTACCAATGGCAATGATGGGAATTGCATTTTCACTCATTCCCGCAGTTATGTGGCCCTCAGTTGCAATCATTGTTGATTCATCAAAACTTGGAACCGCCTACGGATTGATGACAATGATTCAGAATATCGGATTGTTTGGATTTAATTTGTTAATAGGTTTTGCAAATGATTACTCCGGTGCAAGCGCAACAAATCCTGGCGGCTATACTCCTGGGATGTGGATATTTTCTACTCTTGGGTTTTTAGGATTACTGTTTGCTTTTCTGCTTAGAAAATCGGAAACAGGACCTAACGCACATGGACTTGAAAAGGGGATGACAAAATAATTTTTAAATAACTTCGGAAGGGGATCAAATTCAATTAATCAATTTGGAGAAAAAATGAAAAAATTTTCTGTTGTTCTGTTTGTTATTGTTCTGTTAAGTAATATG
>CALLZX010000382.1 GCA_937858935.1 uncultured Ignavibacteriales bacterium
AAGTTTGATCAGCAGCAATCCAATTTTTATCATTACCTAAAACTGCAATAACTGACGTTCCCCACGTTGCACCATTGTTTGTAGATCGGATAACTCTGCAATTTTGTATTGTACCGGAGCCTGACATATTTTCATAATACAAATTCCCCAAACTATCATACGCATTTACCGGGTCTCCATATACAGAAGCACCAAAGGAAGGCGAGCTTATTAGCCAATTAAAAGCATCATCTGTTCTATAAGCAGTATTGGTGTTAAAGGAAGTAAAATATTGTAATGGGTTGTTAGGATTTTGAACAAGATGCGGTTCTGCAAAAGCAGTTCCTAAATTAAAATTATCATAACCTGAACCGTCAGTAATTACTGCATCTGAAGCATCACTCTGATATCCTTGAATATACTTTATATACTCTATAGGAACGTGATCTGTTAAAGGGTTATCAATCTGTGAAAAAAGATTTGAAGAAATTACTAAAGAAACTAATACCCCAAAAAGAAGATTATTAAAAACTGTTGTAGAATTAGAGCTCACAGCACCTCCGTAAGTAATTATTAGTTAATCGCACTGATTGTTAATTAAATAATAAGGATAATTGTTGAAAAAAACATTAGGCAAACAAATTAAATTTAATCTACACCAAAAAGTTTTTTAAATTCATCTACATTATTTATCGACTTAATAATATTTTCTTCATCAAATTTATCACCGGATTTATTTATTTCTACGGCAAATTCGTCGCTTGAAACGACAGTTGCTGAGCATACTTTTGCGAATTGTGCAAGATTTGAATCTGAGGTGATAACAATAATATTTCTTGTGGATTTTGATTGAGATATCTGTTTCTTAATCTTCTCATCAGCGGTTAGATTTTCTGAATAAACAATTTTCATCTTAGATGAAATTACATTTCCAGCCGGATGTCCATCCAGGTGTAAAGTAACATTAGCTTTTTTACTGATAAAATAGCGATCAAGAATGTAAACAAGTTTTTCACGAGAGGCTTGCTTATCTTTTTTTTGAAGACTCATTAAAGAAGCAATTTTGCCAATAAGATTATTTCCATCAATAATATAAGAAAGCAATTATCTTCCCTCATAGAATTGATCGCGCTTGGTAATTTTAAGATCCTGCAATTGCGGGGCTTTAACACGAATCTCAAAATTATAACCTCGGTATGTTCCGATTGGGTTCCAGGTAAAATTCATAGTCCAGCAATGCAGATCGCGTGAGATTCTGATTTGGGGTGCTGCAAATTCTTTTTGCTGAAGATCATAACTGCCTGTTACAGAAAATTTCCATTTGGGGGTGAGATTAAAATTAAAACTGCCACTTATGCTGGATGTTATTGTCTCTTTTGTAGGAATTGGCCTTGAAAGATTGTAATAGTAATTAAGTGAAATATCCCAGGGAATAGAAAAATCCGCATCCTTTTCAGAATAAATTCCTTGATATAAACTTCTTTCAGAGGCCTGTAAATATTCATCCTGTTGAAGCGATGTTCGATTATCTGTTTCGGGAGAAGAAATTTTATCACCGGCAAGTGAAAGTGAAACTGAAAAATTTGTATTTGTTAATCTTAACAATCCGCCGCCATTACTAACTAAATATCTGTCTATCCTGCCTTTATCGTCATAATCATATGGTGAAAAAGTTGAAGCTCCTGAAAAACTTAATAGACTACCAATTTGAGTTCTATAGCTCAAATTTAAATCAGAAAATTTATACGTCTCTGCTGCAAAATTATACCCCACAGATGCGCTAAGATTTAATAGTTGAAATTTATTTTCTTTAGATGTTGTATCTGTTGGATCTGCATTTGTCTTCATATCAAAAACGTTTCCTAATGAAAAGTTAATGCTTTGCTGTTCCTGACTGGTTGGTTTTCCAAATATTTCTCTCTCATATTTACTATACTCAACCGGGTTACCTGCTGAATCAATATAAGAATCATAATATCCCCATGTAGATGTTGAAAAATCGGGCGCGTAATTATAACTGATTGACGGAGTAACAGTGTGTCTGACAGCATTAATACCAAAAGAATTAATATTAAACATTCCATAAAATTTTGTTGAAGCTGAAATACCCGTTGAAAATGTTCTTACCGCACTTAATCCCTGCATATCATCCGTTTGCTCATAATAGTCTCCTGAATCATCTATTGCTGTGTACTTGGTTACATATTTATTGTACCAGCTTTCGTTGTAACGGAAATTTGGAGATATACTGAAGTAACCAATTTTAGGTGACAGCGATGCATTAACATTATGTTGAATTCCACCTCTGGTTTTAAGATTTCCATCAACTTTGTTTCTATTATTTTGAAGCTGGCCTGAATAATTAATTCCAAACGTTTCGAACCATTCCTGCGTTCCTATATTATCTCTAAAGGGATAACTTTGAGCAAGTGAAAAAGTTAAATTTGGCAGTACTTCAGAAATATCGTTAGTTTCAAAATTTTGATTTCGAGAATAACTTAATGATAAACTATTGCCAGATTCTTCCCATTGCTTAAAATAAGTTGCGTTAGAAATAGCATCATTTCTTAAAATTTCATTAAGGTCATTTATATCACGTCTTATATTCGTACCGGAAATAAATTCCAGTTTAGCATCAAATCTTGATGTGGGTGTTATAGCTTGATTATGATTCCAAGCAATACGCCATTCATTATTCTCAACTCTATTCGCATCGGTTTCTTCTCCTTGAACAAAACTTCCATAACTTCCTTCAACATTGCCGGAATAATTATATCGTTTTGAATATCTGAATCTTGTATCAAATTTATAACTGCCGCGTGTGTAATAATCAGCTGTAAGATTTAAATCAACATAATCATTAATTGCCCAGAAATATCCAAAGCCATTAAAGTAAGTTCCATAGGTTGCATCGCTGCCAAATGTTGGAGGAATAATTCCTGATCTTCTTCCAGACTCAATAGGAAAAACTGCGAACGGCAATGGTATTGGCAGAGGAACACCGCCAAAGTTTATAAATATCCATTCAGCAACTAACTGATCTTTATGTATAACTTTCATTTTGTTAGCTGTAAAATGATAATGCGGACAAGTAGTATCATCACAAGTCGTAAAAACTCCATCTTCAATAAAATAAGTTTCTTTATCAACCTTGTTTATTTTATTACCGGTATAATAAGATCCATCCGTTTCGGTTTTAACCATTGATAACAATCCACGGCCAGACTTAAAATTATACTTCATCGTCTGTCCTTCATAAACCTCTGCTCCTTCTTTTAAGATGGGAGTACCTATTAGATTATCCGGTATCGAATCCGATGGAATACCTTCAGCATCTATTTCATTGCTGGTAAAATCTATAAAAATATTAGCACTTTTAATTTCTGTGGATTTGTAATTGATATTTCCTTCTCCATAAATTTTCATTTTTTTATCTTTTACAAGAAAGATTAAAGAATCCTTTGATGATGCAAATACAGTTGTATCCACATCATAAGTTTTGCCTTTTAACTTGGCGTCAAAAAGTGAATCAACAGGATTGCTAATTACATCTGATGAACCGAAAAGTGAATCAATAGTACTGCTTACGGGAATGGTAATATTTAAAAGTGAATCTTTTTGCTGAGAGAAGGTAATTCCTTGCAATATTAAAGCGGATAAAGCAACAGCTAGAAATAATTTGGAATTAATTTTCATCTATACAAATATTTGGCGCGAAAAGAAAAAATCATTTAATGTGAATTTAATTATTATAGAATACAAGTGATGATGCACCTTTTATTCCAGCTTCATTCTGTAATTTAGCCGGAATTACCAAAACTCTTGGACGTAAAGGTAAAAGAACTCTTTCTGAAATTGTTAATCGTGTTGAATCGAATAATGGTTTACCAAAACCAGCAACTCCGCCGCCAATTATAAAAGTACTTATATCCAGTAAATTACTTAATGAAGCTAACGCGGCACCAAGCTGCTTACCCATTCTTTCAATTACAAATTTTGCATAAACATCTTTTCTTTCAGCCGCGGCCTGAATAATTCTGGGTGATACTTTGGATAAATCATTCTCTATCAACTGCCAGACTTTTGAATCAGGATAATTTTTAAGTTCACTTCTAATCTGTTCTTTTAAATACGAATTACCTGCATAAGCCTCTATGCATCCGGTTGATCCGCAATTACACTTTGGACCATTCATATCAATAGAAATATGTCCAATCTCACCAGCAGCACCAAACTCACCACGAAATATTTTTTTATTAAATACAATTCCGCCTCCGACTCCTGTACCCAAAGTAACCATAATAAATGAATCTATTTTTTTGCCTGCTCCAAAAATCAATTCACCAATAGCAGCGCCGTTAGCATCATTTTCAAGATGAACTTTGTAACCAAATTTTTCTTTGATGATAGGACCAAGTTTTACATTTTTCCATCCCGGAAGATTTGGGGCATTTTCAACAATCCCTTTTTTGATAGATACAACACCAGGACAGCCAATACCTATTCCTTGAATTTTATATTTATTTTTTTCTAAGATTAATTCAATACCTTTTATGATGTTAGCAATAACTTTTTTTGGTCCGGCATCCGCATCGGTTTTGATCGAAATATGTTTAACAAGATTACCTTTTTCGGATACAATTCCGATTTTGATATTTGTTCCACCTAAATCAACACCAACAGCATATTTTTCTGTTTTTGCCATAAAGCATTCCTAAAATATTTTATTTAGAAAACTCAGTATCAATTAATTTTAGTTCACCAGGATAAGTAATATTCCCAAATGGTGAACTTACAGTTGGCGTTGCGTATAATGATATTTTTGAAGATGATCCCTGATAACCGCCAAGAGCTAATGCCAGATTGATAATACTTTCATATCCTTTATCTTTAAAAAATTTCATAAGATCAATGTTTATTCTTAACGGAACTGTTGTTACATCGCCGGTACCAGGAACAACTACAGGCTGATCTATATCGCCTGATATGGTTTCTTTGTCATCAAGAAATAATCTCCATTTAAAGTTTTGTAAAGTTGCATCGGATTTTTTATAACCACCGGTTCCATCATTTGGATTCTTTGCATCAACATTTAATACAAAAGAAGCAGGCAAGGTTCCCTGTGCAAATGAGGAAGATAATTTTAATAAATCTATTGGGGTGAAATCACTTATTTTAGATTTACCTGAAATTGAAATTCCATTTATTTGAAATCCGTTTACATTCCCAACTTTAAACTGTAATCTGGAAAGATTAGTCATAGCTTCATAAACACTGCATTGAATTCCGGAGATTACTAGTGAAAGTACAATAGCTATAGAAAATAATTTTTTCATTCTTATAGTCTTTTTGATTGTTCAATTTTTTGGATAATAATTTCTGCAACTTTAAGCGCCCGCAATCCATCCTCACCGGAAACAACTATTTTTTTATCATACAAAACGGAATCTACAAAAAGCTGTAATTCATAGTTAAGTGCATTTACTTCTTTTGCTTCAGGTTGTTCATATATTAATCTTTTCTTTCTATCGCCAACTCCCATTTCACCAAAAGATATAGAATTTGGTAAAGCTGCTTCATCAATTGCCTGCAGACGATAAACCTCTGAAACTCCAGTAATAAAATCTAAAGATATATAATGATCTTTCTGAAAGATGCGCATCTTCCGCATTTTCTTTTGTGATATTCTACTTGCTGTTACGTTTGCAACTGCACCATTTTCAAATTGAATTCTTGCATTTGCAATATCGATATGATCGGATACCACCGCAACACCGTTGGCATCTATCTGTTTAACATCGCTTTTTATAAAACTTAAAATTATATCTATGTCGTGAATCATTAAATCTAATACAACAGCAACATCTGTTCCCCGCGGATTAAATTGTGCAAGCCTGTCTGATTGAATAAACATTGGATCAGAAATAAATGACTCAAGTGAAAGTAATCCTGGATTAAATCGTTCGATGTGCCCAACCTGGAATTTTAATTTCTTTTCATTAGCGATCTTTACTAATTCTTCACCTTGTTCTATGGTTGCCGTAATTGGTTTTTCCACAAATACATTAATGTTTTTTTCAAAACATTTTTTTGCAACTTCGTGATGGGCGCTAGTAGTTGCAGCTATCGAAACAGCTTTAACTTTAGAAAGTAATTCATCAATCGAGTTAAAATGTTTTACACCAAATTCCTCAGCAACTAATTTTGCCTGTTCGGGATTTGAATCAAACACTCCAACTAATTCACAATTACTAATTAGATTAAACATTTTTGAATGAAGTTTGCCGAGATGACCGACACCGATAACACCGACTGAAAGTTTTTCCATAATTTTATCTCGTTTGAATTTTTGAATAACCGATTATTCGATCGTAACCGCCGTATTCCTGATCACGATACCAAAGAAAAATATTATATTCATTTGTAGTTTGCCAATCGTTACCTTCAAGAATATACCAGTTCTGATTTGTAACATCAGAATAATCACCGTTAACAACAACATATTGGTAATCATAAACTCCTCTTTTTAGCTCAAGTGTTAATTCAAAATGATCACCATTAAAATTCATTTTATTCTTTTCAGAAAGCTGCCAATCATTAAAAGCCCCTACTAAAAAGATATCGCCATAAATTTCTTCAGGAGGTTTAACTTGAAAAGTAACGTTCATATAAGTTGAGTACATATCCTTAGGAGGCTGCAAAGTAAAACTTCCATTATTATCATTTTTGCTGAACAGTAGAAATCTACTGTATTCCATACCGTCAAATTGTGCTTTAACATTTTTGGAGTTGTAAATATTAATATTCTGAAGATTTGTCTGACGATATTCATTTCCGGGACGAACATCCTTCGCAATAAATCTTATTTTGTTTCCGCCATCCCATTCAAAAACTCTGTTTTGATCTGTTGAGTTCCTGAGCACGCTGATAGAATTATCCATTAAATAATTCTGAACTATTTCCAATTCATCAACCTGAAATGGGAAATAATCTTCTTTAGGTGCAGCTTCAACTAAAATCCAATTAACATGGCCAAGCTGAGGTGGAAAATAAGTTTTATCATCCAGCGTTTCTCTTTTGGTTTCTACTTTAAGCGGAACATCAGCCTTAACTACAAAAAACTTCCCTTCGGCAAATATTTTAGTTGGCTCTTGTGAATCAACTACAAAAAATTTCCACTTACCTGAATATGGAAATGCAACATAACCATCCTTATCCGGAAAAGTATTTGTGTAATGATATTTTGCTTCTTCAACCGTAGTAGGAAGTAAAAAGTAATTTAGAGTATAAGCTGTGTTCTTTCCCTGGTTGGCAAGAAAAAGATTGTCTGTCGGATTCCAGTTTTTATCACAAAACTTAAAGATGATGTTGATGTTCGGTGAGAATTCGGTTTGAACATCAAAATCAATTGTTAATAAATCTCTTGGAGAAGATAAAACCGGAATTGAATTAGCATCTTTACTTGAAAATGTTTTAAGACTTTTAATAACAACTTCCTGCGGAAAGATTATTGAAGTCTGAATAATTAATAGCAAAACAAAAAGTTTTTTCAAAGTTTTTCCCTTGTTTATGGAATGAAAACAACATTACAAATATATGCCATAAAAATGATGTTAAACAGAGATGTTTGTGGAAATAAAAATCCCCAACTAAGTGCTAGCTGAATATTAGATTATCGGAATTGAGGAATATTGAAATATAGAGTTTAGAGATGTGGTTTAGAGTATAAACGCAAAACCCAGTCCCTGAGAGGAACTGGGTTTGTAAAAGAAATTCAAATCTTTATAGATTCTTTATCTCATTAACCAGTTTAGTCATTGCATCTTTAGAATCACCAAAATACATAAGTGCATTAGGATAAAAGAACAACTCGTTATCAATACCAGCATATCCAGCACTCATAGAACGTTTATTTATTATAACTGTTTTTGCATAATCAACATTAAGTATCGGCATTCCAAAAATAGGACTGCTTTGATCATGACGAGCAGCAGGATTAACAACATCATTTGCACCGATTACAATAACAACATCCGTATTATTAAAATCATCATTAATATCTTCCATTGCATAAAGTTTATCGTAGGAAACCTGAGCTTCTGCCAGTAATACGTTCATATGCCCGGGCATTCTACCTGCAACAGGATGGATTGCGAATCTTACTTTAATACCCTTTTTCTCAAGGACATTTGTCAGATCACGTACTGCATGTTGTGCTTGTCCAACTGCCATTCCATAACCTGGAACAATAATAACACTTCCAACAGAATCGAGCAGCATTGCAAGTTCTTCAGAATCGATTGATTTCACATCACCTTTTGGAGAAGTTGTAGAAGATGTTGTACTAGCTGATCCGGCATTTGCCCAACCACCAAGAACAACATTCATAAGTGAACGATTCATAGCCTTGCACATAATGTTTGTAAGGATAATTCCAGAGGCACCAACTAAAGCACCAGCAATAATCAATTCATTGTTGCCAAGAACAAATCCTGTCATCGATCCTGCAATTCCGGAGTAGGAATTAAGCAATGAAATTGCAACCGGCATATCAGCTCCTCCTATCGGAAGAACTAATAAAACGCCAAGCACTAAAGAAACTCCTGTAATCATAAGCACTAATGCCATCATTGAGGGAAACATAACAACGTAAGCACCTGCACCCAATACTAATAAAACTAATAATGCATTAAAAGGATGCTGCAACGGATATTTAACAACTTTTCCTGTAACCAGGCCTTGCAGTTTTCCAAAAGCAATCATAGAACCGGTAAAAGTGATTCCACCGATTAACAAACTAAGAATAATTGCAACTCCCTGATCAATAGGAAGATTAAAAATTGCACCTTGGTCAACTGGATAATTTGGGTTTTTCTTAAAATATTCAGATAATGCAACAAGAAGTGAAGCCCCTCCGCCAAAACCGTTTAACATACCGACCATTTGCGGCATTCCAGTCATTGGAGTTTTGTAAGCCATTATGAGGCCGGCAATTGAACCAATTAATCCGCCAATTATTATCCATTCAAAAGTTAAAACTTGCTGATCTAATAATGTAGCTGCAATTGCCAGAAACATTCCTATTGCAGCGTAAAGATTTCCTTTTCTTGCAGTCTTTGGCGACCCGAGATATTTAATACCAAGAATGAAAAGAATTGAGGAAATCAGATAAGTTATTTCAATAGCTATAATCATTTTTCAACTCACTTCTTTTTAAACATTTTTAACATACGATCGGTGACAAGGAAGCCTCCAACCACATTTATCATTGCAAATGCAACTGCAATAAGACCAAGAATTGTACTTATTGTAAATTGCTCCAATCCAGCACTAAGAATAGCACCAACAATCGTAATTCCTGAAATTGCATTTGAACCAGACATAAGCGGTGTGTGCAGTGTTGGCGGAACTTTTGTTATGAGTTCAAAACCAACAAAAATTGCAAGTGCAAATACATACACATGCATTAAAAACAAATATTCTTCCATAGTGTACCTTTATTATTTTTATAAACTTTTATTTAATAAGATCTTTAACCCGCTGGTTAATAACTTCACCAGTCTGAGTTATTAAAGATCCTTTTACAATTTCATCATTAAGATTTAATGTTACTTTACCTTCTTTACCAATATGAAGTATTAAACTAAGAATATTCTTAGAATACATATCGCTTGAATGATGCGGCACCAGGCTTGGTAAATTTGGTTCACCAATTATAGAAACCCCATACTTCTTAACAGTTTTACCACGTTCGCTTATTTCACAATTACCTCCAAACTCAGTAGCCATATCAAGAACAACACTGCCCGGACGCATATGTTTTATCATTTCTTCACTCACAAGAATTGGAGCTTTCTTACCGGGAACTAGCGCAGTAGTGATAACAATATCAGCTTCGGTAACGTGTTTAAAAATTGTTTCTTTTTGTTTTTGTAGAAATTCCGGTGAAGCTTCTTTAGCGTATCCGCCTGCATCCTGCATATCTTCTGCACCTTCTACTTCAATAAATCTACCGCCAAGACATTGCACTTCTTCTTTAACGGCCGTTCGTATATCCGAAACTTCCACCACTGCACCTAATCTTTTCG
>CALLZX010000383.1 GCA_937858935.1 uncultured Ignavibacteriales bacterium
AAAAATCATTGTGTTGCACTTTCCGATGCAGGTGCTAATGTTATAATTTGCGATCTTGATGAAACAGAGTGCAAAGAGTTTGCTTCTTCCCTTTCAACCAAATCACTTGGAGTTGGAGTTGATATCACAAATAAATCCTCGGTTGAAAATCTAAGAGATAAGACTATAAATGAATTTGGCAGGATTGATATTCTTGTAAACAATGCTGCAATAAATGATATGTTTGAAAATCCACTGGCAGCGGCAGAACAATCTATGTTTGAAAACTACCCGTTGGATATGTGGCAAAAATCTTTAGATGTAAATGTAACAGGAACTTTTCTTTGTTCTCAGATTATCGGAACTGAAATGGCTAAAGTTGGTAAAGGCAGTATAATCAATGTTGCATCAACGTATGGATTAGTTGGACCTGATCAATCAATCTACAAAAAACCTGATGGTTCACAATCATTTTATAAATCGCCTGCATATCCTGCAACAAAAGGTGCAATTGTAAACTTTACAAGATTTCTTGCAGTTTATTGGGGCAATAAAGGCGTTCGAGTAAATACACTTACACCTGGTGGAGTTGAAAATAATCAAGATGAATATTTTATAAATAATTATTCTGCTAAAACACCTTTAGGCAGAATGGCATATCCAACAGATTACAAAGGTGCAATTATATTTTTAGCAAGCGATGCTTCATCTTACATGACTGGAGCAAATTTAATCCTGGATGGAGGATGGACAGCATGGTAGTTGACCAAAAACTTAAAGAGAAAAATCTTCACTTAAAAGAAAAGGCAGAAAAGATAAAAGTTATCTTAACTGATGTTGATGGAGTTTTAACTGATACAGGAATTTATTATGGTCCTCAGGGAGAGGCTTTTAAGAGATATTCAGTAAGAGACGGAATGGGAGTTGAACGCCTGAGAAAGTATGCAGGTATTGAGACAATAATAATTACAGGTGAAAATTCAGCGGCGGTAAAATCACGAGCGGAAAAATTAAAAATGACAGAATTTTATCTTGGAGTTAAAAAGAAAGAAGAAGTTCTTGAAATTATTAAACAAAAGAATGGTTTTGCTAAAGATGAAATCGCTTACATTGGTGATGATTCTAATGATTATGATGTAATGAAGCTTTGCGGATTTACTGCAACTCCCAATGATGGAATGAGTTTTATAAAAGATATTGCCGATTATGTTTGCGAAACCAAGTCTGGTAACGGAGCATTTCGTGAGTTCGCAGAATTGATTTTAGCATTTAAGAATAATTCTTAAAACATTTTGAAAGAAATTTATGAGCAAAAGAGAAATTAAAGTTGGCGCTCGTTTTGTTGGTGATGGTCATTCTGTTTTTATAATTGGAGAAATTGGTATTAATCATAATGGTGATGTTGAAATTGCAAAAAAAATAATTGCTGGTGCAAAGCACGCAGGATGCGATGCTGTAAAATTTCAAAAACGAACTCCTGAAATTTGTACGCCCAAGGATCAATGGAATATTGAACGCGATACTCCCTGGGGTAGAATGACTTACATAGATTACAGACACAAAGTTGAGTTTGGGGCAAAAGAATATGCAGAGATTGATAGGTACTGTAAAGAAATCGGAATGACATGGTTTGCTTCCTGCTGGGATGAAGAAGCAGTTGATTTTATTGAACAATTTAATCCTCCGCTTTACAAAACTGCATCAGCATCATTAACTGATTTTAGTTTACTTGAAAAACATAAAAAGCTAAACAAACCGATAATGATGTCAACAGGAATGTCGACAATGGAACAGATTAATAAGTCTATTTCATTTATGGATAAAAGTAATTTAATGATTGCTCACGCTACTTCTTCGTATCCTTGCAAGAACGAAGAACTAAATCTTAAAATGATCGAAACTCTTAAGCAAAAGTATACTGAAATTCCAATTGGTTATAGCGGGCACGAAGTCGGTTTGGCCCCAACCTGGGCTGCTGTTGCTCTTGGTGCTTGCTTTGTAGAGCGGCACATCACTTTAGATCGCGCTATGTGGGGAACTGATCAAGCTGCTTCTGTTGAAGTTGGCGGAATGGAAAGATTAGTTGGAAATATTCGTGATATAGAAAAATCTTTAGGTGATGGAATAAAAATAGTTTATGATAGTGAACTCGGACAAATTAAAAAATTAAGAAGAGTTAAATAATATTTTGTCACCCTAAACTTGGTTCAGGGTCTTTTGATCATACAGGAGATGCTGAAACAAGTTCAGCATGACACTCTGCGAAAATCAAATATCTTTGTCACACTGAGCGAAGTCGAAGTGTGACCTATTTTCAAATAAATAATTAACTGTCATCCTTCGACTTCGCTCAGGATGACATCGGAACATAATTGAACATTCAATTTCAATGTGATGTCAGAAGCAAACATTTTTTCGGATATATTTAATAGTATTTACAATTACGTAAATACTATGTCATCCGCAGAAATAATTTCGACAACGATGATTATACTTGCGGCATTAGTCTTTGTAATTCTCGAACGAGCATTTCCATACAATAAAGGACAGGAAATTATTCGTGAAGGGTTCTTTGATGACTTTGCAATGTACACGATTGCACAAAATTATGTCTTAAGCATAATCATCTTTGGGGGCATTATTCATTTCATTGATAACACAACTGGAATATCAAGATTACAGCTTTTAGCAGGCATTCCTATCTGGGTGCAGTTAATTTTCTTTGTAGTTACTCACGATCTTTACATTTACTGGATGCATCGATGGATGCACAAGAATAAATGGTTGTGGAGATTGCACGAAGCACATCACTCACCAATAAAAGTTGATTGGCTTTCAGGTTCAAGATCCCATCCCCTTGAAATACTTTTAAATCAAACAATAGAATTTGCACCGATTATTTTACTTGGAGCACCGGTAGAAGTAATTGCATACAAAGGATTAATAAGTGCTGTTTGGGGAATGTACATTCATTGTAATGTAGATATAAAATCCGGCTGGCTGCAAAAAGTAATTAATGGACCGGAAATGCACCGCTGGCATCACTCGACCGGTAAAGGAAGAAACAGAAACTTTGCAACTAAATTTGCTTTTTGGGATTGGATGTTTGGTACAGCTTACTTACCAGAAACTAAAGCTGATGAATATGGATTGAAGACTTTCTTCCCTGCTCATTACATTTCTCAAACATTGTTTGCTTTTAGAAGTTTTAAGAAAGTTAAGCAGAAAGAAAACTAACTCAATAATATTAATACCCATCAATAGAATAAGAACTATAAATCAATTCATATTCCTGCAGCCATTCATTATCAGATTTTGATGTTTCAATTGAATTCTGATTGGAATCATCTTTATCACCATCCTCATCTGCATGATTCTTTTTCAACGGTTTTAATTTACTTAAGTAAGTAAAAAATAAATTAGATTTTTGCATAAATATACCTTCTTTTTATTTAAAGATAAATCTATACAAGCAATTACAAATTAAGAGAATATTATTTTAATGTTAAGGAATGATTAAGAGAGGAGTTACAATTTATTTTCCCACAAAGGAATATAGCCAGCTTTTCTTACTACACTTTGCCCTGCAGGTGAAAGCACCCAATCAATAAATCGCTTTACTTCTCCTCCGGGTGATTTTGTAGTAAAAAAATGTAAGTACCTGATAATTGGATAAGTATCATTTCTAACATTTGTTTCACCTGGTTCTACTCCATCGATTTTAATGTGTTTTACTTTTCCGGTATATCCCATTCCGCCGTAACCAATTGCATTTGTATTTTGTTCAACGTATTTAACGATTTCGCGTGTAGTGGGGATTATGAGTGAATTATCTCCATAATCTTCTGCATCTAAAATATGATCTTTGAAATAAAGATAAGTACCTGAATTTGGATTTCTTGTTATCTGCTGAATTAAAGTATCTATGCCGCCAACCGTTTTCCAATTATCAATATCACCAATGTAAATATTTTTTAGCTGATCAAAAGTTAAATTTTGAACCGGATTTTCAGGATGCAAGTAAATACTTAAAGCATCCTTTGCGATAAGAAAAACTAAACCAAGCGAACCATAATAATCCGCCAAAAGTTTGGCTTCTTCAGGTTTTAGATTACGTGATGCTGTGCAGATATCTATCTCGCCTTTAATAAGTTGTCTTATTCCTACAGTTGTTCCTCCCCCATCAGTCTTAACAGAAATTCCTGGATTATCTTTCATATATTCTTCTGCAAGCTTGGAAGTCAGTTCAAACATCGTATCGGAGCCGGAAATTGTTACAATATTATTTTTGGAAATATTACTTGAACAACCTGCGGTAAAAACAAAATACGCTAATATTATAAAGAGGAAATTATTTCTCATTTATTTCTCTTCCGCTATGGATTGTAATCTTGCATTTATAAATGGAGATCCGGATTTCCATTCCGGTGCCGTTTTGCTGTTCGCTAATTGATAACAAAAATCAAAAAGTATTTTGGTATGTTTCTCAGCGGCTTTAAAATCTATGTTTTGATTTAAGTCATCTTTAGGACTATGATAACGATTAATATAATAATCTATAAAAGCCTGCACTACTTCTTCTTCACTTTTACTCGTATTTTTTGTTCCTTCAAGAATTATGATTGAAGGTATGCCAGCATTAGCAAATGCAAGTTGATCTGAATTATTAAACGCATCAACCCGTCTGAATTGCGGTGGAATGTCTTGAATTTCTAAACTGTAATTATCTGTTGTGATGTTAAGAAATCTACTAAGTGTTGAATAATCCATTCCTATTCCAACTATGCTCGAAAAGTCTTTGAACATTGCAATGCCATCTATATTAACATTAGCTATTGTTTTGTATAGCGGAACCAATGGATTATCTGTATAGTAAATTGAACCGAGAAGCCCTTTTTCTTCCCCTGTTGTTGCAATAAAAATTATAGATCTTTTTGTTTTGGATTCTAAAGAGGAAAAAGACTTTGCCAACTCCAGCATTACAGAAACACCGAGAGCGTTATCAAGTGCTCCGTTGTATATTGAATCACCATTTACTGATTTACCAATACCAAGATGATCGTAGTGAGCCGAGATTATCAAATAAGAATTTTTTAGTTCGGGATCAGAACCTTCAATCATTCCAATTACATTTGATGATATAAAATCCCGTTCTTTAAATACTCCTCTAAATCGCAGTTTAGATTTTAGATCGAAAGATTTTATACTTTGTCTATTGTGCAATTCAATAACATCTTTTAATGAATATTCTGATCCAATAAATAATTTATCTGCTTCAACAGAATTGATAAGAATATTTAGATTACCGGATACGGTGTAAGCAAGGGTCACATCCTCAAATTGAAAATCTTTTTTAACGTCATCCCAGTTTTCATAACTTTCTGAAGAAATCTGAATTGTACCAGCACAGCCTCTGGCAAATGCAATCCTTCGTTTAGATTCCGGGTTAGAGTAAATGGTAGGTGATGGTCCGTCAAAGAATTCTTCATCATCGGAAATAGGTTCTCCATCAAGATACACAACTATTTTACCTTCAACATCTACAGATTGATAATCGTTATAATCAAATTCAGGAGCCACTATTCCGTATCCAACAAAAACGATTGGTAAAAATGCAGGCATATATGTTTGCTGCCCTGATCGATATAAATAATAATCCTCAGCAAAAACTAAGTACATTGTATCATTATCAAGAATAAATGCTAACTCTGAATTACTAAGCGGATTACTACCATGCATTGGAATATTTTGAAAATATGAATTGTCATTTGATATTTTTTTCAAATTTAAATTTGAAAAGAAATTAAAAATATAGTTTGCGGCTATGTCAGCGCCATTAGTTCCAACTGCTCTGCCTTCCAAAGTATCGTTAGCAAGAACATTGAGATGATCACTAATCGCGCTTGCTGAGATAGAATTAAAAACATAATAATAAGAATTATTAGACTGGCTAAAACTTTGGTTAGAAAATAATAGGATTAATAAAATATGTATTGTTGATCTTTTCATTTATTAAAAATTAAAAAATCATTATCAAATACCTAAACAAAAAAAAGGACGCTGCAGTAGATGCAGCGCCCCTCGTCGAAGGAGAGAGGAGAGAGAATTTTTTTATTTTAATAAAGTCATTTTCCTTGAAATTGAAACCGAACCTGCTTCTATAGTGTATATGTAAAGACCGCTGGACAGATCTTTTGCATTGAATGATTTTGAATATCTACCAGCATTTACAAATTCATTAACCAGAACCGCAACTTCCTGTCCGAGTATGTTATATACTGAGAGTTTAACATTTGATGCTTCAGGTACACTGAAGCTTATAACTGTTGACGGATTAAAAGGATTTGGGAAGTTTTGTTCCAAATTAAATTCAGTAACAACACCTAATTCTTCATCCTCAACATCAGTTGTAATTTGTGGATAAGTAACCCAGTTTGCTAGCCAGTTTTTAGCTGGATCATTGCTCAGTGCACCAGGAAAAGTTGCAGTCGCATCAAAAAAACCATCGTTTGGAGGAGTAGCACCACCTGTCAAAACAGGTGAGCCAGTAAGTGGTGTAACATTTGGATTTGTTAAATTAAATGGGTCGGTTAACAACACATCACTATTATTAGCAAATGTTCTTCCACTGCTATTTGTAAACCATGTAGTTGGGGCAAAATTCAAATTACCTGCATTTGCTGTATCGATAGCAGCAGAAGTCCAGCCTGATACTATAGAGTTGTTTACCCACATATTACCATCAATTGCAGCTTGAACGGTATTTGTTCCATCCACCACTATTCCTCTCGGCCATCCCATAATTAAAGCATTAGAAATTTTATTAAGCGATGATCTTCTTAAATGCATTCCTCTTCTATATAATGAATTAATAGTAGTAGACGAATTAGATTTAGGTCCAATTAACGTTACATTCCACCAGGTTGGACTGGTTCTAGGTGTATTTAAAGAACCGGAACCGTCATTATCAGATTCGAAACCATTTGATTGAGACTGATCTGCAATTTCTGGGTCTCTAATACTCAATAAAAACTGAAGTTTACCAGAATATCCAAAGTCAGTATCGAAATCATCATCCCAACCTCTATATGCAATAAGATTCTTGCAATTTACGGTGCCGCCGAACCATTCATAAGAGTCGTCTCCACTATAACTTATTTGTATATGGTCAATTACTGTTCCGCTTCCAACACCACCAAAAGTCAAACCATTAATTTCATTATTAAGTGAAAAAGCTATACCAGGGTATTCTATTCTTACATATTGCATGGTACCACTATTATCAGCATCATCATTTCCACCGTAAGAATCACCAGGACCTTCAATTGATGCTGTACCACCAGGAACATTGATCTTCGCATTTCCAAGAAGAATTATTCCACCCCAGTCGCCATAATATGGGTTTCTTGAAGAGTTAGGCTTTGTGAATTCACTTGTAAAAACTATTGGATTTAATTCGGTGCCTATAGCGATTATTTTACCGCCTGGTTTTATAATCAATGCACCCTGAGATACATTTTCTCCATAAATTTTTGTACCAGCTTCAATTGTTAATGTAGCACCCGCTTGAACTCTAACGAATCCTTTTAACAAATATGTATTGTTTGAAGTTAGAGTTGTGTTGGAAGTAATATCACCCTGAAGATTAACATCCTGAGCAAGAACTTTGAAAACCATTAAAACAAAGAGTAAGATTACAGAAAGCATTTTTTTCATAATAGATCCTTTTATAATTAATTAATTTGATATGATAATTCTAATGAAACATTTCTACCGGTTCTATTAAGTTCAGATATCTGATCTCCGCCCGGTGCTTGTTGGATGAAGTTTTTATCCTGATTAAGCAAATCTCTTACACTTAGTCTTAAAGTAAACAACTCATAAAATTTTTTAGAAACTGAAAAATCAATTACATCTACAGGTTTTTCAAGGGTGTTGCCTAAATCACTTGTACCAACTTTTGCTATTCTCCATCCTACCTTGTTGTAAACAATTGAAGAATTAAAACCTGAAGCCAGATCATCGAAATACAATCCAAGATTGAAAATATAATCAGCCTGTCCCTGAAGTGGTCTTTCGCTTTCCTGAAAACCTGAATTTTCGGAATTTAATCGAATAGTAGATTTTATAAGGGTTACGTTACCGACAAATGAGAAACTATTTATGGTCTCAGTAATAAAGCCAAGTGACTTTCTAAGTTCAAGTTCTAATCCATAATTATCTGCACTGACAGCATTTGCATAAGATCTGATTGGTTCATTACTTGAAGATGCAGTAAGTATTTCTTCAATTGGATCATTAAATTTTTTGTAAAATAAACTCACGGCTACTAACTCTCCACCTTGTGGAAAATATTCAAATCTTAAATCGAAATTATTTATTAAGCTTCTTTTTAAGTCTGGATTACCCTGTACTAATTCATTTGCTAGGAAGTCGAAATAACTGAATGGTGCAAGTTCCCTAAATTCCGGTCGTGCTAGTGTTTTACTGTAACCCAGCCTAACGTTTACATCCTCATTTAATAAATAAGTTAGATTAATACTTGGGAGCCAATCTCTATAAACATTATTTACAGAAATAATTTCACCAGTTTGAGAAAAAGAGTTAAGTACCTGGTTTGAATATTCAAATCTAGCACCTGCAACTATTCTTATTCTTTCGAGTAAACTTGCGTCAAACATTGCATAGCCGGCAGCAACTTTTTGATTTGAATTATAACTATCTGATGGTTTGGTGATTTCGTTTGTTCCAATGAATGTACTACTGATGTTTTCAGGTTTAAATATGTCCTGCACACTTAATTGTAAAATGCTGTCTTCAATTGAAAAACTTCCGCCGGATAGATTTCTGAATCCAAATGTTCTTGCATCAAAAACTCGATCCTTTCTATTATATAGCGTACCAAGTTTTAGTTTTGGGAGGTTGGGATCATCAAAAAGTTTAAAGTTAAAATTGATACTTCCATTGTAATCGTTATCAACTAAATCACCATAGTATCTTGTTGCAAGTGATTGATCAAGTTGAAACCTGAGAGGTTCAGAAGGCTCTTCCAAATTTCTTGAATAAACATATCTTCTTGCATCTGGCTCATTTCTTTTTGATTGCGAGTAACCTAAAGTCCAATCTATGCTTAATCCACTAGTGAAGTTTAATTTGTGTTCACCCATGAATTGGGATGATAAAAGTGATCGAGAAACAAATCGTAAAGATGTTATCTCTCTGTATTGATCAGCATAACGATACTCGCCTTTATATACCGTTGTTTCATCATCAGCATTTTGATTATATATATTTTTTAAGCTTATTTTATTTGTTAACCCTACTTTATAACTAAGGTTTAACATCCCGCTCCACATTACATTTGAGGTATAACTGCTGCCATCATAATCATATCTGCTTCCGGAAAAATCGTAAAAGTTTTTTTGTTTTTGAGTGGTTACAAATGTATTTGCATAAGAAAATGAGGCAATGTAACCCATAACATCCTGTTCACCAAGTTCAAATTTATCACCAACATTTAGTTTAAAACTTCCGTTTATTGGAGCATTTTTTAATGAAGTATTCCAGTTATTTGCAAAACCAGATGTTATTTCCTTAAGTTGAGGATCAGTATAGTTGCCTCTTACAACTTTTTCTGAACTAATTAAACTCGGATAATCTCTGGTACCATCATCGACTCCTAAAAAATCTGTTTTGCCGCCAGCATATGTTGAATAATTTTGAAAGGCTGTTTTAGTATTAAAACCAGAACTAATACTCACCTGAGATGTAAACTTATCAGGAAATTCAACAGTACTTATTTGAACTAACCCACCTGTAAAATCTGCCGGTTTATCCGGTGTAAAAGTTTTTGCAGTTATAACATTCTCAATCAGGTTTGCTGGAAAAATATCATAAGAAAAACTTTTCCTTTCCGGATCTGTACTTGGAAGACTTGCCCCGTTAAGTAAAGTATTATTGTATCTATCACCAACACCTCTTACAAATGCATATTTGCCTTCTGAAATTGTAACGCCTGACATTCTCTTCAAAACATCAGTACCATCGGAACTATTATTTTTCTTGATTA
>CALLZX010000384.1 GCA_937858935.1 uncultured Ignavibacteriales bacterium
TTCTTGAAGCATTAAACGATAACTCCGGGATTGTTGAAACAATTAAATCTACTGTTGTGGTTGCAAGAAGACTTTGATTCTGGATGCTGGTTATCAGGTATTCTCAAAAATTCTACTTATTAAATTGTCATTAGTAGTCATTAGGTCATTCATAGTTTTTTTCTTTCTTTGCGGACTGTCTACTGAGGACTGAAGACTGAAAAAATGTCACTATTTCACTCCTAACAGCACTTAATAAAATAACTTCAGAACTTTAAAAATAATATTTGTATGTCATAACACTATTTATAATATTCACAATAGAATAACTAAAACAATCCAAGGAGAAATATGAAGAAAACAATTCTAACGTTTTTGTTTTTTGTGCTGTTCTTTGCTTCGTTTGATTTAAACGCATTGCCAAGATTTTCTGTTAAACTTGGCGATAAATGTTCTGATTGTCATTACAATCCAAGCGGAGGAAAGATAAGAAATGAAAACGGCTGGCATTGGGGAAAAAATACTTTAAGCATGATTTCTGCACGTGATAAAGATTTTCTTATGTCTCCAAAAATTTCTGATAATATTTCGATCGGGCTTGATTATAGAACACAGTACATTTATTCACAATCAAGTAAGCGAACATATTTCCAGAATATGACGGCAGCACTTTACACAAATTTTGCACTAACAAAACAAATAAATCTTGTTGGTAAATATGATTTTGTAAACGAACTCTGGGAAGGTTATGGTGTTGCAAATATTCTTCCGGGTAACGGATATGTTAAAGCGGGCGTTTACACTCCCAATTACGGAATTAGAATGGATGACCACACAGCTTATACACGGCAGGGATTAATATTTAATCCATTTTATAGAGAGGCCGGTATTGAAGTTGGCTTTTATGCAGAGGACTGGCTTTATGCAAGCGCAAGTGCCGGTTCCAATCTTTCTGATGTAACAAGTAACTACACAAAAGATCCCACATATACAGCGCGATTGGAATTAACTCCGCGTTTTGGTGAAGTTGGATTAATGATTGGCGGATCTTATGCGGCAGTAAAACTTGAAGGCGGTGAAGGAACCTTAAACACAAATATGTACGGCGGATTTTTTGGTTTTGGCTATGATGAATTTTCTCTGCTTGCAGAATATGATATTGCAAATGATCTTCAGGATATGGATGTAAAATCTAATATGATAATGATTGAAGCTGCATACGGAATTTTAACCGGACTTGATGCAGTAGTTAGATATGATAGAATTGATAGAAATGCAGATGTTGATTCTGATGAAATTTCCAGAATGATTTTTGGTTTTGAATTTCATCCATACAGTTTTATAGAAGTTCGTCCGCAGTACAGATTAGTTTTGGAAGATCCTTCTGTTGATAATGATTCCTTTGTACTACAACTACATTTTTGGTATTAAACAGATGTGGAGTCCACCTTTTAGGTGGGCTCCATTTTCTATTTTTGATAGATAATTCCGTGACTTAAGTTTAATTTAACGGGACTACTTTATCCGCCAAGTAAATCCGACTTACCCTGAAAAGCAGCCCGCACCAGAGTTTTTATCTTACTAGCTTCATTATCATCGCTTTATTTCCTTTAAAGCCAACGGTAACAACAATATTATTCTGGATTTTTGTACTTCTATGACTTGTATTACTCAAAGGATCATATGGTTCTCCCAGCTGAAGCCATTCTATACCATTAAAATGTAGCAAGGTATTCCTATCGCCTGAAATTATTATGTCATTTCCTTTATTAGCAGTGATAGAATAGATAAACCCTCTCATTGACCCATTGGAATTTCCATTGACAAAATTCTCTGGCAATGACTTTACGTAATTCCAGCGATTAAATTTGAATTGATACAAGAAATTTCCGCCTAATAACAAAGTGTTGTCTATTAAACAGACGGTTTGAAATTCACCATATAAGAAGGGGTTAAATACTTCATTTGCTCCTATTATTTTTCCATTTGCAAGAACAGATAACGAGTTAGATTTATATTTTAATAAAATGCCTTCGTTTGTAAATGAATTAACACCAGAAAAATAAACTTCATCATTATTCCCACTAATTGAAGTTAAATTAAATGTTGTCCCGCTCTCTATCTTACTCCAGCTTGTGCCGTTGTAGTGGGCAATGTTGCCTGAATTTCCAACAATATATAAATCATTGTTGCTGCTGCCCCAGATTTTGTTGATTGAGCCAGTCAATAAAGGTCTTATCGTACAATCAGTTCTATTATTTATTCCATCAAACCAGCCAATACTTCCTCCACTTGTAAAAACAATATTATTTTCAGAAAAAGCCCATATTGCTTTTAGCGGTGGGTAAATAACAGGGTTACAATTACTAAGCATATTTATTCTCCTCAATTCCCAACTTTGTCCATCCCAATGAACGGAGTTATAAGCGGTTGGATCAGGGTTCCCAAGCGAGTCATTCAAATAAATCTCACCAACTGCCCAAATGTTATTTTCATTTATAATTGCAACATCGTAAAGTGTACTGCTGCTATGCTGCCCAAACTCAAAAGTTTGCCAGGTAAAGTTGTGGCTGGTGGTGTCAAGAGTAGTAGCTGCTACTTTGTTGCTTGAGATACCGGATTCTTGATGCTGGATGCTGGATACCTGGAAGGAATAGTTTTGGTTGGGGAGTAGCGAATCAATATAGAGTAGAGAGTCTTGAGTGCTCAGACTTAAGATCTGAGCTACGTTATTGTTTATTAAAAAATTTATTGTTGCTGGTAGTTGTATGTTGTTTGTAGTTAATTGCAGCCAGGCTTCTGTGCAGGAAACATCTTCAAGTTTAAGAGTAAGTGATATATTAGCTGGCGGTTCTGTAGAATCACAAGAAATTAAGATTATAAAAAGTGAGATGAAGAAAAGCAAACCAGTTAATATTTTTTTACAAGAATTTATAAACAACATATTACCCGCTAACCTATTGTATGTTTTTGCCTCTGCAAATTATGTAATTGGGTTTAGAATAAAAATGTGTTTTGTAGGGAACGAACTCCCGTTCGTTCCGTGCACTTTGC
>CALLZX010000385.1 GCA_937858935.1 uncultured Ignavibacteriales bacterium
CTGAAGATTCAAAAGCTATAATTAAGGATAATTACGCTTCTGTTGAACACTCAACCCATATGTTAGACGCTATTGAAAATATTTTTACTTTACAATTATCCAGATTAGAAAATGCAAATAAAGATAACACATTAGTGAAAACAATCAATGATTCATTGCAAAACAAAAAAGAAGAATTCTTAAAATATCTTGGTTATCAAAAGAACAACATCACAGAGTCCGGGGAAGATAAAATAGTAAGCAATGTTATTGATTCATATAGTCGATTTATTAATGTGACTGATTCAATTAATTACCAAGCAGATAATTTTAATACATATGATGTTGATAAATTGAAATCAAGCTACATAATTGCAACCTCATCTATAGAAGAAATTTACAAGCTGAATATGACTGCAATTTATAATAAAAATACTGTTGCTAACAAAACCGCGGATAATGTTTCACTTTATATGGCAATTGCGGCAACATCAAGCATTTTAATTACTATCGTCTTTATATTTTATTTTCCTTCATACATCACAACCCCAATAACCGAGCTGACAAAAAAAATTAAAGATATTTCAAATAAAAAATATGATCAGCGCATAGATATTCAGACTAACGATGAGCTCAATACTTTAGCTGATGCCTTTAATATGATGGCGATTAAACTGCAGGAGTATCAAGCACAACAGTTTGATGAACTGCTTCTTGAAAAACGCAGGATGGAAACTCTCTTAGCAAATCTACAGGATGGCACTCTTCTTTTGGATAATACTTTCAATATTCTTCACGCAAATCATAAGTTTTGCGAACTCTCTGGACTTAGTATTACAGAGTTATTAGGGAGAAAGATTACAGATCTGAAAAAAAACAATCAATTTTTAACTCAAATTAATTCGCTTGATATCAAGAACATTTTACATTCAAAAAATAAGAAAGCTAAACCATTCAGTCTACTAATCAACAATAGGACTGAATATTTTCAAATGCTACTTTTAGATATCAGTAAAGTAAATAGATTAGATACATACGCTGAACCATCAGGGTATATTATTTTAATTCAGAATATCACTAAATATGAAGAACGTGATTTAGCAAAGACAAATTTAATTGCAACAATTTCACACGAATTAAAAACTCCACTTTCGTCAATCAATCTTTCCATTAAACTGCTTGAAGATCATAGAGTTGGTCAATTAAATAAAGAACAAAAAGAATTAACTGAATCTATAAAAATCCAAAGTAATAGAATACTAAATCTTATAAATGAAGTTCTGGATTTTACACAAGCGGAAACTGGACATATTAAGTTAAAGATAAGACCTTGCGAAGTTAGTGACATTGTTGAACTGGGCACCTTTGCAATTCTGATGCTTATAAATGAAAAAGAAATTAATCTTAATATTTCTATTCCTGACGATATTAGTAAAGTAAAATGTGATTTAGAGAAAACAGCATGGGTTATAGTAAATCTATTGAATAATGCTGTTCGCTATTCATCCCAAAAGGGCAAAGTAAATATTAGTGCAAAATCAAAAAGTAAGTTTGTTACCATTTCAATTAAAGATGAGGGACCTGGAGTATCTGTGGAAGAACAGAGTAGAATTTTTGAAAAGTATGTAAAATCAAAATCCGAATCCGCACAAGGAACAGGTCTTGGGCTAGCTATAGCAAAAGAATTCGTTGAGGTCCAAGGCGGAATGATCGGAGTTGAAAGCACACCGGGGAAAGGTAGTACTTTTTATTTTACTTTGCCGATTGCCTGATATTTCCATTTTGGAAATAATATTTCCATTCTGAAAATGAATTATGCATCCACTAGTTTTCTTTCCAATAAATCCAACCTTTTAAGCAAATCCGAGGTGTTTATTCGAACATTTAATTGGAACAGTAATTGGCAACTTTCCAAATAAGATTATTTGGAATAGCATAAAATTATGTTTCGATTATTAGAAAAAACTTTAACCCCGATTCAACTTTTAAGTATAGGGTACATCATTATTATCCTTATTGGTGCATTACTCTTAATGCTGCCAATTTCTTCCGAGAATAACTCTTATCAGTTTTTTGTTGATTCACTTTTTACTTCAGCTTCAGCAGTTAGCACAACAGGGTTAGTTGTTGTTGATACAGGGGCTTATTACTCTATGTTTGGTGAAATGGTCATTCTACTTCTAATTCAAATTGGTGGTTTAGGCTATATGCTGTTCTTTGTAGTCTTTGCAATTCTACTCAAAGAAAAACTTTCATTAACCGGGAAAAAATATTTACGGGAAGCTGTCTCCAGAGACCAAAGTGTTAATTTAATCAGGTTTGTAAAACTAACTTTACTCTATACACTTATTATAGAACTAATA
>CALLZX010000386.1 GCA_937858935.1 uncultured Ignavibacteriales bacterium
TTTTACCATAAAGCTTACCTGTTAAAAATTTGAGTCCATAATAAATTTGTGACTAATAATAATTTTTGAATAAAATCCCATAATTGCGATTATTTTTTATATCCCAGATTATTTGAATCTAATACTAAACATCAAATTCAATAGTGCTACATGTACCTCGTTCAGATTCAATCTTAAACGTTGCACCTAATTGCTGGCAAAGCATTTTAACCAGCATAAGTCCTAATCCATTTGATTCATTTACATCAAATCCTTTTGGCAAACCGTTGCCATTATCCTTTATAGTTAGTGCAATATGGTTTCCTTTTTTTTCCAACTTAATATTTATCAAACCGGAATTTTTACCAATAAAAGCATACTTTAAAGAATCTGTAAGAAGTTCATTAACTATTGTACCTAGTGGAAATATTCTTTTAACATCAAGTTCAAAATCATCTATCCTTTTTTCAATCACTATTGAAGTGCTTTGCGAAAATATATTTACAACAGCATCTATTAAATCTTCAAAATATTTCTTAACGGAAATGTCCTGATAATCATCAGTAAGAAGCAGTTTATTATAAATAAGGGCTATACTATGAACCCGCCCTATTGCATCCTGCAAAATAGAGAGTGCTTCTGGATTAGATATAGAATTAGCATGAATGGATAGTAAATTTCCGATAGAAGTAATATTATTTTTTATGCGATGATGAACTTCTCTTAGCAAAATTTCCTTTTCATGTAACTGCTGTTTTATTTCATCTTCTGCCAGTTTAATTTCAGTAATATCATTAAAAACAGTAAAACGGAATTTTTTATCCTGAACATTAATTATATCCGCTAATAACATCGTATGTTTTATATTCCCGTTCTTCGCTTTCAGTTTAGCTTCAGCAGTTGTTATAACTCCATTAATATTGGGGTTATTAAATGTATCATTAAGTATTTCAGCATTTATAATTCCTAAGTCTGATACTGTTTTTCCAATTACTTCGTCTTTACTAAATCCAAATAAATTACAAAATGCGTCGTTTACTTCAACAAATTTATGGTTATCCAAATCAGTTAAACCACAAGCAGTAGGATTAAGATAAAATACTTTTGAAAACCTTTCTTCTGATAATCTTAATTTTGAAATATCCTTAGCAACTCCAAAAATTGAGTGTTTGCCATTCCAAAAACCCCGGGATACTCTTGTTTCCACAGGAATTTGAATGCCAGATTTTGTAATAACGGGAACCGGACAAAATTCTTCATTACCACTCAAAATTTCTGAAATTATCTTAGCTGCCTCTTTACGCCGATCTGTGGGGTAGATTTCAAAAACAGGTTTCCCTAAAAGTTCATTTTTTGAATAACCGAGACGATTTAAAAATATTCTATTAGTATGAATTATTTTCTTCTGATCATCAAGAACAAAAAGCAATTCGTCTATAGTGTTAAAAAATGCTGCATAATTTTTATGGGTTTGAGATAAATTAGCTAATACTAAAAATACGATAGCCAATAAAACACTAACGGCAATTCCTGCAATGGCAACAATCCAAACCTTAGAGTAATCAATTCTGGATGTTGAGTTATCAGCTTGTACAATCCGAACAAACCAGGTGTGATTGTTAAAAACTATTTTGGATTGGAAAATATGAGAGGATGAAAGATTATTTTTTTTGTTTTTATCTAATCTGCTGTCAAATAATAATCCTTTAGATTGAAATGTTGAATCATCATAAATTTGTAATTGGTATTGCTTACCTTCAATTAGCCCATAACCGCCAAGTATTCCATTCATAAGGTCATTCATACGATATGGACTGTAAACCCATCCTTGTATTGCAATGCGCCGCTCTTCAATTGTTCCAACGGGCTGATTACTTTTATATACAGGAACGTACATCAATGTCCCTGCCTGAATATCCTCATCTGTTTCCTGAACCAAAGTAATTTTACCTGAAAGAGAAGCAACATTATAATCTCTGGCATGTTCCATAGCTTTACGTCTTATTGGTTCCGAGAACATATCGTATCCGAATGCACGCAAGTTTCTATCTGTAAATGGTTCAAGATAAATTATCGAAGTATAAATATCTCGTTTACCCGGGGGCTTAATTGCATATAGTGGATATCCTTCACTGCGGATTTTTTTTTCGTGAGATTCCAATTGATTTTTAGGTACGATTAAAGAAAAGCCAATTCCTTGAATTCCTGGAAGATTGTTTTCAATTCTTTGCTGCTCAATAAACACACGCCATTCTTTCCGTGTAACATCTGTGCTGCTTTCAAAAAATGCACTTCCACTCCTAAGGATTTGTGCATGAACTTCTAACCTTGTAATGATTTTATTTTTTATTTCATTGCATACAAATTCAAATTCCTGTTTGGCATCTAAAAGAATTGTTCTTTTAACATTCATAGCCTCAATCCAGGTTAGTAGCAACCCCACTGCTAACACAAACCAGAACAGCCATATTTTTTTATTTTTGATAATAAGTATCAGAATCTTTGCCAGGAAATTATTTTTCCATGAAGAAAAGAAGGTTGAACGTGATCCATCATCATTACCTGCAAGCATAGCAAAATCCTAATTTATACTTTTCTCTGCAGTGCAACTGTTGTTAAATAAATTTATTTAACAACATTATTTAATAAGTAAAAAAAACAACTACTGTGGTTTATGCAATCGCTAATTAGATTCACTAATCACATCGTATTTTTTTTCTTGTCCGGATTCTTCCAGTAGTTTATTTATTTCTTTTTTCAGTTCGATCATTTTTTCTTCTCTGCCAATCATAAGATTATTGAATCTTGAAATTTCATTCATTCGTTCTATCAACTCAGTTTCTGCAGTTTTTCTATCACTTATATCATCTATAATTACAGCGAAATGTCTTGGACGTGGTCTATAAGCCACAACACTATAATGTCTATTTAATTCTTTTGTATAATCTTCAAAATGCAAAGGTTCCCCGGTTAAAGCAACATAACCAAATTTTTCAATCCAATGACTTTCTAGTTCTGGTAAAATTTCTAGAACATGTTTTCCAATTATTTTTTCTTTTTGCAATCCTGTTAGTTTTTCATAACTGGGATTCACATCAATAAAACGGTAGTCCACAGGGGTTCCACTATCATCGAAAATCATTTCGTGAACTGCAACACCTAGTTGCATCTGGGTTATCATTGTTCTGTATCTTTCTTCACTCTCCATTATCTTTGTATGGGCTTCTTTTCTTTCCGAAATATTTCTAACAATACTTAAAATAACTCTATTCCCTTTGTAAGGTATCATTGTTGATTTTATTTCGACCGGAATTGTTGTACCTGCTTTTGTGCGATGACTTGTTTCGAATGATTGAACTTCATCTAAAGGAATACTATTTATTAAACCTGCTATAGCATCTTTGCTAAGATTATTATCAATATCTGTTGGACCTAACTGAAGTAATTCTTCTTTAGTATAACCTAGTGCTTCTAATGCAGAATTATTTACATCAAGAAATTTTCCATTCATATCTATAACAAAAACCATATCATTCATTCCATTTATGATATGTCGATAGTTCTCCTCGCTTTGCTTTAATAATAATTCAGTTTTTTTTCTTTCTGAAATATCACGTGCAATATCTAAGATAACTTTCTTACCCTGATAATTAATAATTGTTGTTCTTATTTCTACGGGAAATACATCTCCATTTTTTGAACGATGGTAAGTTTCAAAGTTTTGAATTTTATCATAATCCAGATTTTGAATCAAATTGGATATCTGATCTTTTTTAAGCGATGCATCAATATCAAACGGACTCATTTTAATTAATTCTTCTTTAGAGTATCCCAGTTTTTCTGACACTGCATCATTAACATGAATAAATTGACCATTCAAATCAGAAACAAAAACCATGTCATTCATTCCATTTATAATATGACGATAATTTTCTTCACTCTGTTTAATGGCTATTTCCATCGATTTACGTTCAGTGATATCAATAATCTGAGTTATAAAAAACTTTGGATCATTTCTTAAGTCTCTGATTAATGAGGTAGTAACATGCATCCAAACAATTTTTTTATCTTTTGCGATATATCGTTTTTCAAATTCTGCAATTTTTATTACATCTTCCAGCATCAAATTAAATCTGCTTATACCAATTGAAATATCGTCCGGATAAGTAATATCGTTAAAGTGATAACTTGATAACTCAGATTCAGTATATCCAAGTATTTTAGTGAATGTATTGTTAATTTTTTGAAACTTACCGTCTATTCCTATAATGCACATACCTGCAGCAGAATAATTAAATGAATGCCTGAATAACTCTTCACTCACTTTTAAAGATGCTTCAATTTCTTTACGTGCAGTTATATCTCTTGTCATACTTATTATATAAGGTTCACCATTAATATCTATAAGTGACGCAGAAAATAGACCATTTAGGACTTTACCATCTTTAGTTATAAATTTTGCTTCAATATTTTCAACCATACCATTTTGCATTAGCTTCTGGACAACCTTTTCTCTTTCTTTCATATCATGCCAAACACTCAGATCAGCAATGGTTTTTCCAGCAATATCTGTTTTAGAAAATCCAGTTATCAGATAAAATCCATTGTTAACATCAAGTATAAGTCCATCCGAAAGACGCGTAATAGTTATTGAATCTGTACTTGTGTTAAAAGCTTTTCTAAACTTTTCTTCACTCTCGCGTAATTTTTCTTCGGTTTGCTTTCTTTCACTTATATCTCTTATTATTCCAACTGCATGCCATTCATCATTAATTTTAATCGCAGAAAGTGAAAGATCAATTGATATTTCATCTCCATTCTTTTTAATTGCATTTAATATCAAAACCTTGCCAATAGCATTTCCCTCACCGGTAACTTTAAATTTATTAAATGCTTCCTGATGCTGCGCATGATAATGTTTTGGTGCCATTAGATTGTGAAGGTTTTTACCCATTATTTCTTGGGGTTTATAACCAAATATATTTTCGGCTGCGGGATTCCAAAAAGAAATATTGCCTTCCGGATTTATCATTATTATAGCATCCTGAGCAACATCAGTTATCGCTTTAGAAATTTTTTGGAACTCATTAAGTTCTTTTTCCTTTAAGAAAAGGTTCTTATAAATTAAGCTGCTTCTAATTTTAGATAAATATACAGCGGTTGATATTATTAACAGAAGAACAAAGATAGCCAGTAATGTTATAGCTATTGTTCTAAAAATTAACTCAGAGTAAAATTCTTCTCTTGCCATTTTAGTAACAATAAACCAATTGGTTCCAGTTATAGAATTTAGATCAGCGATAACATCTTTATTCCCATAATCCTGACCTTCAATAATTCCCTTTTGGCCTAAAGCACCCTTTACTGAAACATACTTTTTTTCTGTAATTGGAATAGTAAGTAACATTTTATCATTTTGACTATTACGAAGCTGACTTAATACCCTTATTTGATGACCTTCATTTTTAACTAATACAGATTCGGCCGTTTTACTATAAACGGGCCACTTCTGTATCATAGGGAAAAAATAATCTGCTGGATTAATCCGAAAAACTATAGCGGCTATAATTTTATTATCATAATCTTTAATTGGTGAAATAATATCTAAATGAATCTTATTATGCACCGAGCAAAAATGAAAATCCTCAAATAGTAATGAATCCTTTTTAATAGCCTTGGAAATATTTAAAGCAGTAATTGAATCAGCAAGACTATAAATGGAATCTAGTGAGAATAGAGTATTGGAGTGAATGTCAGAGATAAAAATATTTTCATAACCGTGGCTTGTTTTAGTGGGATATAATAATTCCTGAAGATAATTTTTTATTTCCGAATCATTGTGATTATTAATTAGGCCTTGTGTGGATTTGATAAGTCTGTCAATTTTTGCATAAAACTTAGCTTCATAAATCCTTTCTTCTCTCCAATCGGTTATCTGTTCAAGTTTAATTTTAGCAATAGTTGATAGTTCTTTATACTTTTCTTCTTTTAAAGATTTCTCTTCAATTAGGTAATATGTAATCCCAAATATAAATAAGAAGAGTATACTGGTGAGTACTATAAGAATTAAATTTTTCTTATTTGCAAAGTCGGATACTTTTGGTGCACGCATAAATTCAATCCGATCAAACGAGGTAAAATGAATAATTATTAAAAACTAATTAATAAATCTCTATATCAATTATGCTATTTATCCCTGGTAAAGGATAAAACTTATGATACAATAAATCTATAAATAGTACTTAGTTCAGTTGTAACGACCCACAATTATTTCATTAAAAGTTTCTTTGATATAATTTTACAACTAATATCAATTATTATCAATTAACAGCAGGCAATTCTTGGTATTCATCAAACGCAATAGATCAGGAGCTTCCTATTCAGTTTTAACAAATTTTGCAACAGTTGAACTAACCCCATTATCGAAGATTATGCAATTCTTATTTAGAAGACACAAATACTTTTTTTAGCTTTGGTTTGAAAGCATTTCCTTTAGCAATGAGAAAAGTTCATTTTTTGTAAACGGTTTTGAAATGTAATGTGTAAAGCCTTTATCTAAAAACTCTTTTTTATCTGATTGAGCCGCATAGGCGGTAACAGCTACGATTGGAATATTTTTATAATAATCCATCTGCCTGATTTTCTGCATCAGTTCAACACCATCCATTCCACTACCAAGATTGATATCCAGCATAAGTACATCATACTGAACTCTTTGAACAAACTCTAATGCCGTTGCTGCTTTAAAAGCTGTTTCAACATCATACATAGATTTAAGGATTATATTAATAAACTGAAGAGCCACAACATCATCTTCAACATATAATATTTTATAACGTTTGTTTTTAGGTCTTTCAATTGCGGGTTTTATATGAACGTGATCTTTATCAGCAACTTCTAATTCCATTTTGTAATGATGATCTGCAGGAATATTTATTGTAAAAATAGTTCCTATGTTTTCTTCGCTTTCGAGTGATATTTCTCCACCCAGAATTTCAACATACTTTTTAGTAATTGTAAGTCCTAGTCCGGTTCCTTCAAAAGAACGATTTAATCCTTCACTCGCCTGCCGAAACTCCTGCCAAACTAGATATTGCTTTTCTTTTGGAATTCCAATCCCGTTATCTTCAACCTTAATAGTTAGATAATTCTTATTATTTAAAATTGTTTTACTGGCACTTAGAATAATACTTCCATCGCGCGTAAACTTGACGGCGTTGTTTACAAGATTATTTAGTATGTCTTCTAATAATTTTGCATCTGATTTTATAATAATACTTTCATTTTCAAGTACTGTATTTATTGTTGTGTTATTCAGTTTTGCAGAGTTATGGTAGAAAGCTTCAATGCTCTTAAGTAAACTGCAAACATCAAACTCTTTATACTTCAAATCAACTTTATCAAACTCAAGCCGTGTAACATTTAATATCTTATTAAGAGTGTCGGTTAGTCTTTTTGAAGATTTTAATATTTGCTCGGCATATTCTCTTTCATCAGCATTTTGTAAAGTGTCTTTAAGAATTTCGGCAAAGCCAAGAATACCAACAAACGGTGTACGCAGTTCGTGGCTCATATTAGCGAAGAAGTAAGATTTAAGTCTTATCATTTCTTCAGCTTTTTCTTTAGCAGCAGTTAATTCAGTGATCAAAACTTTTCTGTCGGTTATATCACGAATGATACTTAACAACATTGCCGGCTTATCTTCAAACTGAATGAATGAGTTTGTTAATTCTACCCATATTTCTTTTCCGCTATTTAGCTTAATTTCTGTTTCAAACTTTTTAAGAATTGTTCCGTTTTTAAACCGTTCTTTAAATCCTTTAAGTGAAGTATCTGATTCAGTTATTGTATAAGAAACATTAAAAATATTACCGATCAAATCCTCTTTATTTAATCCAAATAAATTGCAATAAGAATCATTAACATTTATTATCACACCATTTTCGTCCACCAATCTCATAGCATCAACAGAGTTTTCCCAGATTGAACGGAATTTTTCTTCTGATCCGATTATTTCTGTAAGGAGTTTTTTACGGTCGGTAATATCACGGTCTATACCCATAGTAACTTCTTTACCGCTTAAAGAAATTAATGAGATAGAGCTTTCAATAGGAAAAACAGTGCCGTCTTTACGTTTATGAAGCGACTCAATAGTTATAGATCTATGCATTCTTAATAATTCAATTTGTTCCTGACGTAAATTTGAATCTGCAGGCGAATCAGAAACATTTTGCGGGTGGAGAATATTAATGCTTTTACCAATTAATTCTTCACGTGTGTATCCGTTCATACTGCAAGCATTAGCATTACAATCAATAATTAATAATGACTCAGGATCGGTGATAAAAATAGCATTGGGGCTATTTTCAAATATAGAATAAAATTTTGTTTCGCTATGCTGAACCGCTTCCTCCATTTTTCTTCGTTCAGTTATATCACGGAAGTTTATAACAATAGCATCAACACTAGGTTCATTAAGCAAGTTAGTAAAGGTACTTTCAATCCAAATCCAAGAATTATTTGTATGTTTAAATCTATACTGAATCGTTTGTATTAAAGATGGATCATTAATTATTTTATTTAAAGTGTTAAGAACTAAAGGTAAATCTTCAGGATGCGTAAGGCTATCAGGTTTGGCTTCGACTCTTTGATTAAGCGGATGACCAAAAATCTTTTTTGCTGAAGGGCTAACATATTTAAACTTTCCCTCAAGAGAAATCTGAACTATGCCATCAGGAGCATTTTCGATTAATTTTTGATAGTGAATTTTTGTTTTAAGAACTTCTTCTTCTTTCATTTTTAGTTCGGTAATATCCTGAATGGTACCAAACATCCTGATCACATTGTTGTTTTTATCAAGTTCTACTTTACCCAGGCCGTAAACCCATTTAACTTCTTTATTATTATGTCTAACAATCCGATATACTTTGTTGAATATATTTTTGTTCTTAATAACATCATTAAGAAGATGATTCATCATCATTTCCTTATCATCGGGATGCAATAATTTAATCCAGCTCTCAACATCGTGCTTAAAAGTATCACTTATTCCAAAAATTTCATCAAGCATTTCCGAACTGGTCCAAATACCAGTAGCAACATTAAAATCGTAGTGCCCAATTCTTGCAACACGCTGTGAATTCTTAAGATTAGTTTCACTTAATCTTAATATTTCATCAGCCTTTTTTCGATCCGTGATATCCCTAGTTATGCTTATAATATGGGGTTCTCCATTAAGTTCGATTACTGAAGCAGACATTAGTCCATCTTTAACTGCACCATCTTTCATTCTAAATTTGGCTTCAAAATTATCAACTATGCTGGTAGTTTTAAGTTTCTCAACAAGTTCATTTCTGTATTTAATATCTGCCCAAATTTGAATTTCAGCCGATGTTTTACCAATCACTTCATCTTCCGTATAACCTGTCATTTTTGTAAAACCATTATTAACCGTAACATATCTCCCATCCGAAAGCCGGTTAATATTAATTGAATCAGGACTGGTAGTGAAAGCCAATCTAAATCTATGTTCGGCAGCCTCATGTTCCTTTTTAGTTTTTTTATATTCAGTTAAGTCTCTAACAAAGGATTGATAAGTACCATCGGGCATTTGCTTAGATGTCATCTCAATAGGAATCTTAGTACCATCTTTTTTAACAATTACACGCTCAATTTTAATTGTATCCCCTGCAAGCAGTTTATCATATCGTAACGGAGTGTTTTCGATGACTTCTTTTGGGAACAAATCTTTCATATTCATCTTTAAAAGTTCTTCACTTGAGTAACCTGTAAGATCAATTGCCTTGTTATTAACATAGATAAAATTACCGAGGCCATCACCCTGGAAAAATGCATCTGAAGCGAAGTCCAGCAACATACGGTATTTTTGTTCACTGGCGCGCAAGGATTCCTCGGCAATTTTTTGCGAAGTAAGAACTTCTATATAAATTATTATTCCGCCAATTTTCCCATCAGTTTTAAACCAGGGCATGGACGTCCAGTTTGCCCAATCCATAGAACCATCTGGATGTATAAGTCGATCATCTTCGCCGCTAAGAGTTTCTCCAGTTAACGAACGTTTATGTATATCACGCAAAAACTGAGGCAGATCTGGAAATACATCATAATGATTACGTCCAATTATATTTTTATCAGTAAGATGAAAATCATCATAGTACCGATCGCTTACATATATATAATTCATTTGTGTATCAAACACTGAAACAGCGCTTTTTGTATTTGAGATAAAATATTCCATCAAATCATTAAAATGCGTTTTTTCTTTTTCAGCGTTTACCCGATCGGTGATATCATGTATGGAACCAATCAACAATCTGTTTCCGGAATTATCAACGAACCGAGTTTTATTTGTTATAATTGTTCGTGTTTGGTTGTTAATGGTTAGTTCTTCTTCGCGCATATCAGGTATTCCGGTATCAAGAACAAGTCGATCAATTTTAAGGAAATGTTCCATCTCATCTTCTGGTATGTCTTCCGCTAAAGTTTTACCAATCACTTTGTTTTCATCAAACCCAACCATTTCATAAAATGCTTTATTACCTAATGTAAACCGGTGCTTGTTATCTTTAACAAATATTGGATCACCAACAAGGTTGAGAATCGCGTTAATTCTATCTTTCTCGGTTTTTAGGGCAGCCTCTAATTTTTTACGATCTGTTATATCTCTTATTGTTAAAAGAAGCATCTGTTCATTATCAATAAATACAAGTTCACCAGAAATTAATGCTGTAAATAATTCCTGGTTCTTTCTTTTTCCGGTTGCTTCAAAATTCTTTATACTTCCTTCAGTCTTTAGAATACTAATCATTCTTTCTCTTTCAGAAGGATTTGTCCACAATCCAAGATCAATAGTTGAAAATCCTATTACCTCATCTCGATTATATCCAAACATTTCAACAAAGCCATAATTAACCTCTACCACTTTTCCAGTTGCCATTTGGGTAAGGCTAATAGATTCGGAAGAGGAATTAAATATTTTAGAAAACTTATCATTGCTTTCCAAAATGGATTTTTCTTTTGCCCGTTCATCTGTCTGATCTCTGAAAACAAGAACGACACCAACAACTTTGTTATTATCATCTTTAATTGGTGAACCGCTATCTGAAATTGGAATCCGAGTGCCGTCTTTTTTAATAAGCAAAGTGTGATTGGCAAGACTGACAATAGTTCCATCTCTTAAAACTTTATCAACGGGACTTTCTATTTTAAGGTTAGAATCTTCATTAACAATTTTAAATACTTCACCGAGGTCTTGCCCCCTGGCTTCAATCTCGTTCCATCCCGTTATTTGTTCTGCCACACTGTTCATATAACGAATGCGTCCTGCAGAATCAGTTGTTATTACTGCATCACCTATGCTGTACAGGGCTGTTTTGAATTCTTCCCTGGTATCAGAAAGTTCTTTCTCTTTTAGAAAAAGATTTTTATATGTTGAACTCTGCTTAGATCTAATAAAGTACATTGCCAATGCCATAACAAATAAAAAAGTAACTACTGTTAAAAGCGAGATTGCCCGACCTCTATAGAACATTTCTGAATAAATTTCATCCTTATCAATTTTGGAAACGAAATGCCAGGTTGTGCCAGGTATCCTATTAAGATCAGCTAATACTTCAACTCCGCGATAATCTATACCTTCAACAATTCCTGTTTTACCTAAAGCCCCTTTTACAGCAACATATTCTGTGCTTGTAATCGGAATAGTGAGATTCATCTCATAATTATTTTTGTATTTCAAATCACTAATAAATCGAATCTGATCGTTTTCTTTTTTAAAGATTAAACTTTCTGCTGTTTTCGTTGGCGTCGGCCAATCTTGAATTAGGGGAAATAGAAAATCATTCGGATCAAATCTCAAAATAAAAGTTCCAATTATACTGCCATCATTATCTTTTATAGGTGAAACAATATCTAAGTGAATATTAGAATGGGTTTTGCAAAAATAAAAATCTGTAAAAGTAATTGAATCTAGCTCAACTGATTTATTTGAATAAGTAATCGTAATTGAATCAAGTTTTTTTTCATCAGGATCTATTGAAAATAATATCCTGTTATTAAGATCAGTGATGAGCAGGTTTTTGTAATTATGTCTTTGTTTTATAGGGCCAAGAGTCTGCAACAAAAAGGCTTTTGCTTCCTGATCATTAGGATTTTCAGAAAGGAAAACTGTAGATTTTATAAAACGTCCAACAGTCGGAAAAAACTCAGCTTCAGATAATCTCTCATTTCTCCATTTTGAAATCTGATCAATTTTTAATTGAGCAATTGCATGCAGATATTGATACTTTTCTTTGCGAATTTCCTTTGTTTCGGTATAGTAGTAATAAATAGCAGCGGCGCTTAAAACAATAATTGCGGCTATTGCAATGATTACTATCTGCCATTTAGATATGTTTTTCATATTAGAGAATCCAATACTATATTCTTGTAATTGAAGAAGTCATTAGGTTAAAAGCTGCTAGAGAAAAGGGAAAAGGGAATATAAAAAGAGTAAAAGTGGAAATAAAAGTCATATTTAAGTTACTGCATTTTTAGTGATACCAAATGGCTTACTTAATGTTAAAACTTTATCTAATAATTAGCAATAAATTACAATGTTAAAGTTGAATTATTCACTTCAAAAATTACAATTATTAATAAACTTTTAAAATCATAATGTTACCAAAGACAAAAGGGCTGCCTAAGCAAACCCTTTTATGTGTGTTAAAAATTGTCCCCCAATTTTTCGAATTAGAATTATAACCAGGCAGCGTTCCCCTAATGCTGCCTATTTTAAATATTATTTGGAAGCGTCGAAAGACAACTTCCTACAAATTATACGTGAACTAGTTTTCCGTTTTTACGTACAGCTAATCTGGTATCGGATTCATCCAACTTAAACTTTGAAATTAATTCTTGCAGATTAACGGTTAATCTGCTAAGATCTTCCGAAGCGTGTGCAATTTGCTGAATACCGCCTGCTGTTTCTTGAGTTACCTGATTAATTGATTCTATGTTTTTTCCAATTTGTTCAGAAGCGCTTGACTGCTCCTCACTAGCTGCCGCTACTTGAGTAATAATGTCTGTAACTTTTTGAGCTCCGAGAATAATATCCTTAATCGATCCTCCGGCCTTAATTGCTAAAACTTTACCCTTTTCAACTTCTTCTTTTCCAAGCTGCATTGCAGAAACTGCCTGAGTGGTGTCTTTTTGAATTTGCGTAATCATTGTTGCTATTTCTTTAGTTGCTTTAGTAGTGCGTTCAGCAAGTTTTCTTACTTCATCAGCCACCACAGCAAAACCTCTTCCCTGTTCACCAGCGCGTGCAGCTTCTATAGCGGCATTTAATGCTAGTAGATTTGTCTGATCCGCGATGTCATCAATTACCTGAATTATCTCACCAATCTGATCACTGCTTCTGCCAAGTTCCTGCACAGTGGTTGCACTTTTTGTAACAACTTCTGAGATCCTTTTCATTCCTTCAATTGATTCATCAACTGCTTTACCGCCTTCTTTTGCAAACTGTCCCGCATTTTTACTTGCTTCTGCAGCCGAACTTGTGTTCTGACTTGTTTCAAAAATTGTTTTGGTCATTTCTTCTACTGCACTTGCAACCTCATTAGCCTGTGCACTTTGCTCTTGTGCACCGGCTGCCATTTCTTCTGCACTGGATGAAATCTGGTTTGCTGCACTTGCTGTTGCTTGAATTACTTCATTTACTTTACGAAGTGCATCACTCAATTCCTTGGCAACTGCATTTATATTTTCTTTAATAATATTGTAATCACCTTTGCATTCCGAAGTCATCCTTGAAGTCATATCGCCGGTTGCGAGAGTTTTGAGAATTTTTATTGTTTCATTAAAAGGACTACTGATTGCATTAAGTGTTTCGTTAAATCCCAACACAACTTTCTGATATTCTCCGTGATGTTTCTCTTCGTTTATTCTTGCACTCAGTCTTCCCTCTATTGCCGATTCGGAAAGTGAATTAACATCTAATACAAGATTTTTTACATTGGAAACTACTTTATTAAGACTTATAGAAAGAACATCTTTTTCTGATTTAGGATTGATCTCAATATCAAGATTCCCCTCAGATATGTGCTCTGCATGCAGTGATGATTCTTTAATATTTGCAATCATTTCTATAAATGATTTATTTAGTTTTCCTATTTCATCATTGGAGTTAGATTCTAATACTATATCAACTTCTCCAGCCGCTACTCTGTTTGCTACATCTTCTAATTGTTTAATTGGTTTTACAAGTAGTTTTGCAAAAGAATATCCGGCAAAGAGAATGATGGATACTATTACTGTGAGAAAGATTAATATTTTAGATGTAAAGCCTGCTATTTCTTCATTTACATCATCAACATAAATTCCGCTGCCTAAAATCCAATTCCATTTTTTATCCATTTGAACAAATGAAACTTTTGGCTGAGGCACAGAATAGCCTGGTTTTTCCCACATATAATCAACAAAGCCTTGTCCATCTTTTTTACATACATTTACAAACTCAACAAAAAGATGAATACCATTTGGATCTTTCATACCGGATAAATCTTTTCCATCTAGCGCCGGTTTTATAGGATGCATAATCATTCTGGGCTCTGTATCATTAATCCAGAAGTAGTCACTTTCATTATATCGAATCTCTTTCAGTTCGTTTAAAGCTTTTTGCTGTGCTTCAGAGGTTGTTAATTCACCCGATGATTCTAACTTCTGGTACTTAGCAATTACACTTGCTGCAACCTGAACAACCTGACGTGTTGCAGTTCTTTTTTCTTCAAAAAGATGTTCTTCATAAGATGGAAGAATATAAAGAAAGAGAAAAAGCACTAAAGGAGTAACACTAAATATCAGCAACCCAATTATCTTTGAGAACAGTCCCCAGTCATGTAATCGTTTTATCTTTATTTTCATAACTCGCCTTTATATTAAAAGAAATAATAAACAGCAATTAATCCCCTAATATTTAAGATATCTTTAGTATCGTTCACTTTACCAAATTCGTCTGTTTTGCCATATGATGTTGAAGTAAACTCAACTTCTGTAGCAAACCTTACTTTACTGAAGTTGAAAATAACACGCGGTGTTACTCTAAATATTTTATCAATATTGCTAACTCTTGTGCTGTAACTTCCGACAATTTTATCATCGGCACCTAGACTTTTTGTATAGCCAACAAATAAACCCGGTTGTATATCTTTACCATATGATAAATCAGTCCAGACAGAAAAAACATTTAAAGGAGTATATTCTTCATATCCAGTTGCAGTATCTAATGCGCTAACTGCATATCCACCAAGCATTAAAAGATCTGTTAAGTTTTGTCCATAAACTCCCTCAACCATCCAGGTAAAACCGGAGAACATATATTTTGCATATAAAAGTCCTGAGAGACCCGATACCGTTTCGTCTGTTTTATAATTTTTTGTTGTTGAAATTCTAGGTGTTAAACTTTTATAATCAACTCCTGCTCCCGTAACAAAACTTTCTGATTTATATTGTAATTGAAGATGAGCAGATGGAATTAAATTATTTCTCAAGTACGATGAACTGAATCCTGCTGGTCCATTGCTTGTAACATCTCTTTGTGTTAACAATGCAGCTATCAAATTAAATTTATCAAATGATTGCGTTAATCTTATCTGAGGATTTCTTGAAAACGGCTGGAATGGTGAGCCTGTGTTAAATGAAACTACTTGCGGAAAAACATCTGTAACAAACATAGGATGCCATGTTTGTCCAAATAACAATCCCGTGTTTTCCCAGTTAAGAGTAACATAAGCATGTCTTAATCTAAATCCATTTACATCAGCATCCGAGGTTCCAAAAAACTCACCTTCAATCAAACCACCAGATTTTGCACCAAGTACTTCTGGACCAAATAACTTTGCTGTTACTCGCGACTGAATTGAGAGTGCATTAAAACTTGCTTTTGCATTTATATCTTCACCGTTTACATCCAGTAATTCATTCAATGGATAAAGTAAAAAATGACCTTCTCTGAATGTTGCAACTTGTCTGGAATCAAAAAAGAAATCACTTTTTACAAAACCTGATATTTTTATATCCGGTGTGTTCTCATTTGTATTTTGAGCAATACCAACTGATACAAATAATAAGATAAGTACGAGAAGCTTTTTCATAAAACCCTTTCTAAGAAAATTTTAAATAGCTCTATTTTCAGATTTGTGTGGAATTTAAGAGCATTACTAATTAATTATAAATACTTGCCCCTCAACACATAATCGATATAAAATAAAATTTCTTAAGGGAGAGTAATGAAAAAATTTTTTGATTTAACAAGCCATTTGCTCTATTTTGACTAAAAAGTGAAAGAAAAGACCTTTTTAATTATTTACAAGATGTATAAATCGAATCAAGTTTATAATAAAAAAGGATTGGCTGAGCATTTTTTTTTATGTGTGTGAAAAATTTTAATTAGCAGGCAGCGTTCCCCTATTGCTGCCTTCTAAAATAAATAGTAAGGACTTGGTATACTTCTCTCTTTACAAATTAAGCATGAACTAATTTTCCATTTTGTCTTACAGCTAAGTTACCTTTTCCAGAAGTTTCATCAACTTTAAATTGTGCAATCAACTCTTGCAGATTTAATGTCAATCTATTCAAATCCTCA
>CALLZX010000387.1 GCA_937858935.1 uncultured Ignavibacteriales bacterium
AGTCTGGACCGTGTCTCAGTTCCAGTGTGGCTGATCATCCTCTCAGACCAGCTACTGATCGTAGCCTTGGTAGGCCTTTACCCTACCAACTAGCTAATCAGACGCAAGCTCATCTATAGGCATTACTTAAACTTTAACAACATCACCATGCGGTGCCGCTGCATTATCCGGTATTAGCCTCGATTTCTCGAAGTTATTCCAGACCCAAAGGTAGATTGCTTACGTGTTACGCACCCGTGCGCCACTTTACTAAAGATATTGCTACCTCGTTCTCGTAGACTTGCATGTGTTAAGCACGCCGCCAGCGTTCGTCCTGAGCCAGGATCAAACTCTCCGTTGTAGAGTTTAATTTTATTGTAATCTTGGCGTTTGACGCAAGTTAAACTATGGAATTAACTGGCTTATATTTTCTCACTCTTTCAAAGAACAAAGCCTTCATTAAGAAGGGCTACAAATTTATAGTCTGATCAAATTAAAGTCAAGTAATCTTAAACTTCATTTTGACAAAACATAAAAAATAATTTGAAGAACAGCTTATTTATTAAAAAGTAGCTGACAAATATGGGGTCTATTATTCAGAATGTCAAGTTTTAGTTACCAACTTGTGTAAATAATAATATAACTGTTGCAATTGAACCTAAAATAGCCGCTATTGTTCCCACTTGCCCAATATGATACCATAAAGTTCTTGGAGTCTTTTTTGAAACCCAGATGTAATCACCAGGTTCAATAACTGTAGTCGGGTAATCTTCCGCAGCTATCCAGCTCCTAGATTGACCCTTGATAATATAAATATCTGCTGCAGTCTCACCGATGCCTCCAGCTTCATTAATATAGTAATCAAAATATTTATTTGGGGCATAGTTTAAATACCCAGCTTTATTTACCTGGCCATAAATATAAACTAAATTATTTTTAGTTGGGATGTACACAACATCGAAATTCTTTACAATAAACTTTCCATCATTAGAATTTTCATCAAATAATTTTGTAAAATTTACTAGTCCATTCCCTCTCAAAAATCTAAGTTTCTCATCAATCTGAAAATATATTGAATCGTTTTCAATTAAGGTTGACATTCTTGACATTTGAAATTTTTCAGATTGCTCCGTAAATATAAGCGATTCAAATGCATTTGCGCCCCTTATTATTTCAGCCTTATAAAGATCAGCATCTGGAGTAAACCCTCCAGCCATTTTTATAACATCCTTAATCGTAGTATTGTTATTTGTAATCGGAATAAATCCTGGATTTAATACTTCACCAATTACATTTACTTTATAATCTTGTCTTTTATTTTCTGCAGCTGCAATAAGAATACGATCGCCTCTCTTTAACGATATATCTTCATTTAAACCAACGATGATGGAATCAAGTTGTGTACCATCATTGCTTAACCTATAAATCATTGCCTTATCCACATCCGCATAAGCTTTATTAATTCCTTGAGCAAGTTCGATAGCATCTGTCAATTTATCACCATCAACAAACATAAATTTAATCGGATTATTTACAGCTCCAATTACTCTCACAAAATTTCGATCAAGGTCTACCGCCGGAAATATAATTACATCATCGTTCTTTAAATATGGATTATTTTTAAAGTCACCATTAACCCTAAATTTTGCAAGATCTATTATTTTTTCATCTCCGTTTGCATTTTTTAAGATCAAACCGCGAATAGCATATTCTTCCTCGAGGTTTTTATTTATCTCACTAACAGTAGCTAAATCCTGGGCTATGCTTAGAGAATTTTCTTTTGCAAGATTATAAATACGAGTTACGAATTGATCAACTCTTTCAGTCATACTGGCTGGGAATGTGCCGTTAACAATAAATTTACCACCAATCGTTACACTGATTGGAAATTGAATCATTGATTGTTGCTGGTTTACTTTTTCTTGAGCTATTAAAGTAAAAATGAAACATAAAGTTAAAAGGAGTGTTTTTTTCATTGCTTACGATTTAATCCTGATTATTTAGATAAATACTGTTGTTGATAATAACTTTGATACTCACCTGAAATTATTCTTTCCCACCAGCTTTTATTCTGCAAATACCACTCAATCGTTTTTTGTATTGCTGAATCAAATTGGAATTCTGGTCTCCAGCCTAACTCGGTTTGAATTTTTGTCGAATCAATTGCATAACGTCTATCATGCCCTGGGCGATCTTTTACATATTGAATTAGTTCTTCCCCTTTTTTCAGATTTTGCAAAATCAGTTTTATGATTTCTAAATTCGGCATTTCATTACTTGCGCCGATATTATATACTTCTCCAAGTCGTCCTTTTTCAAAAACTAATTCAACAGCTTTGTTATGATCAATTACATAAATCCAATCACGGACATTCATTCCATCTCCATATACTGGGAGATTTTTGTTTTGCAAAGCATTCAAGATCATTAATGGAATTAATTTTTCCGGAAATTGAAGCGGACCGTAATTGTTTGAACATCTTGTAATAACAACAGGCAATCCGTAAGTATGATGAAATGCCTGAACCATAACATCAGAAGCTGCCTTACTAGCTGAATAAGGGCTGTTTGGTGAAATAGGAGTTTGCTCTGTAAATAAACCAGTTGCACCCAAACTTCCATAAACTTCATCCGTAGAGATTTGTAAAAATCTTTCAACTTCAAATCGTCTAGATGCCTCCAGCAAAACATTTGTGCCTATTACATTTGTTCTAAAAAATATTTCAGAACCGGAAATGCTCCTATCTACATGAGATTCAGCGGCAAAATTTATGACATATTTAATCTTATACTTTTCAAAGATATAATTAACTAATTCCGAATTAGTTATATCACCTTTTATAAAAGTATAATTTTTATTTGATTCTATTTCCTTAAGGTTTTCAAGGTTGCCAGCATAAGTAAGCTTATCAAGATTAACAATAAAATAATCGTCTCTTGATTTTAAGATATAGTTGATGAAGTTACTTCCAATAAAGCCTGCACCGCCTGTTACTAATATTTTTTTCATAATCCTTATTTTTGTTAAGATTGATTAATATGAGAAGAATCCTGCAAAAATTCCTGCTTGAATAAAAAATCCATCGGCACTTAAATCTGAGGGTATACCACTTATTGATTGTTCATTCTCGGCTTCCCAATCGCCTGCAAATGTTAATTGATAGCCAACACCTAATCTTAAAGCTACAAACCGATAGACGGGAAAATCGGCATTTAAGGTGGGGGTAAAAGTCCAAAAATTGTTTTCAATCTTTCTCGAAATGTTTGATGGTTCGTCAAGGATTCCTTCCCAACTAAAATTCCCATCATTTCGATATAATTCAAGAGACATACTTCCAGCGCCTAAAATAGCACCTAAAGACACCCCTATATCTTTAATAAATGGAAGAGTGTACTCAACTGTCAATCCGCCACCGCCTAGCGAATAAATTGCTTCATTATTTATTCCATTTATGGTCGATGAAGAAGAAATCGTACCACCATAGCCCATACCGCCAACACGAAGATTTTTTACAAATCCAATGTATATAAATCCTGCACCACCAGTTGTAAAAATTCCACTCGTGGAAAGTTCGGGAATACCAATTTCTTTAAGTTTAAGATTTATTGGATCAATGTTTGGCATACTCCATCCTCCAACAAAACCACCGCCGCCGCCAAATGGTGCATCAAAGTATTTGTTGGTTTGAGCAAAACCGCTCAGCGTTACTAAGAATGTTAAAATTAGGGTCAAAAAATATTTCATAATTCTTTCATTATTTCTTAATAAATTTACCAAAGTAAGTATGATTTTCAAAAATAGTCATTAACTGAGTTTGAAAATAATATACTTCAATTACTTTTATAGTGTAAAATTCAATCAACAAAAACAAAATGAAAATACTAATTACAGGCGGAAGCGGATTACTTGGACAATATTTGAATCTGGCACTTTCCAAAAATCATAATATCCTTACATTTTACCACTCTAATATTGGTAATTGTGCTGATTTCAATTCCATTAAAATAAATTTACTGGATTCCATTGAACTGAGCAAAATATTCTTTGATTTCAAACCCGATGTCGTAATCCACACAGCAGCAATTTCACATCCAATTTTGCCGGAAGGAATTTCCCCAAGAGATGTTTACGATCTAAATGTTACTGCAACAAAAAATATTGCAGAACTTTGTGAAAAGTTTAACACAAAACTAATGTATACTTCAACGGATTTAGTTTATGCTGGTTATCGCGGTGCGATGTTAAAAGAAGATGCAAAATTAATTCCTGTTTCGCTTTACGCAGAAACTAAATTAATGGGAGAAATAAAAATTCAGCAGACTTTTGATAACTATACTATACTCAGAACAGCCCTATTATTCGGGTTCGGGATTAACCATTCAAAAAATCACTTTCATCAAATGTATCTGGATTTGCAACAAGGTAAATCTGTAAAACTTTTTACTGATCAATTCAGAACTCCGCTTTCCCTGATAGATGCGGCAAGAATAATTAATGAACTTATTAGCAATGATATAAAATCAGAAATAATAAATTTTGGCGGATTGGAAAGGGTTTCTCGCTACGAACTTGGAGAACGACTTTGTGAGATTGCAAAGTTTGATAAAAATCTTTTAACTAAAATTACGATGGATG
>CALLZX010000388.1 GCA_937858935.1 uncultured Ignavibacteriales bacterium
TTAATTTTTGAACAAATGATAATTGCTAATTCTAATGGTGTCTTTTCTTTTAAATCGATGTATGCTATCGTTGAATGAAGCCCAGGAACTTCTGTATCATCAAATCGAACAGGAAGAATGTATTCAGATGATTCAATGAAAGCCCTTTCTTGCATTGATCGTCTTTCGTGATTGGTCCATAATTTATCTCAATAATGCCTTGAGATAAACATTACGGTATATTTTGCTTTGTTCTTATATACTTCGTTCAAATACTCGAATAGATTTTTACCCCATAAATTTGTTTCTTCAAATTTATCATAGAATACCTTAATGCCATAATCCTTTAATAATATAGCAACAGCCTCAACATATTCTCTGTCTTCACCAGCGAACGATAAGGCTACATCATAATTATAAATATTATTTTCCATTAAAAGTTATCTGCCTAGATTATAAGCTAACTATGCCTTACAGAAATTATATCTCCATCTTTAACAATGTATTCTTTTCCTTCTAAGCGCCATTTACCAACATCTTTAGCCTTTGCAAATGAACCTGCTTCAACAAAGTCATCATAATGCACAACTTCTGCACGGATAAACTTTTTATAAAAATCTGTGTGAATTTCACCCGCAGCTTCTTGCGCTGTCATTCCTTTTTTAATCGTCCACGCACGGCATTCATCTTCGCCTGCAGTTAAGAATGATTGCAATCCAAGCAGATCATAAGCTTCTCTAATCAATTTATCCAGTGCTGATTCAGTAATTCCATAATCATTCATAAATACCTTGGCATCTTCATCGGAAAGATCAGCCATTTCTTTTTCAATCTGACCAAAGAATGATAAAGCTTTTGTGTTATGTCCGAGTTTATGTTTAACAAGTTCCCCCATATACTTTTCAGTGTCGTTTATTTGTGATTCGCCAAAGTTTAACGCAATCAGCATTGGCTTAACAGAAAGTAGCTGATAAGTTTTCAAAATATGCAATTCGTCTTTACTAAGATTAGCATCACGCAATGGTTTTTCTGTTTGTAGAATTTCATAACACTTTTCGAGCACAGGCAGTTCGCGTTTAAGATTTTCATCCTGAGTTTTTAGAATCTGCTTTTTAATTGTCTCCAATCTTTTTTCAAGTATGGCCAGATCAGATAAAATAAATTCAGTTTCAAATGAATTTATGTCGCGCATCATATTAATTGATCCATCAGGATGCGGAACGGTTTCGTTCTCAAATAATCTAACAACCTGAACGAGTGCATCATTAGTTTTTACTTTGCCTAAAAAATTTCCTGTAAACTGTGTCGAACCTGAATCACCTTTCTGCAATCCCACAACATCAACCACTTCAATCGTGGCATTAACCTTTTTCTTTGGGACGAACATTTCTGTTAACTTATCCAATCTCGCATCAGACACTTTAATCATCGCTTGGTGCGCTTCTGATTTCGAAAGTTCGTTTGGATCAAGTAAGGTTTTTGTTATTGTTTGAAAAAGAGTTGATTTTCCTGTAAATGGCAGTCCAACAATTCCTATTTGCATTTATTCCTCTTAATTCTATTTTTTTCTTAATGATTATGTGCAAATATACGAAGATTATGAAGTTAGTTATTCTTTTATTTCTATTAACTTTTATCACACTGAGCCTGCCGAAGTGTAGCTTTAACTTTGAAGGTCAGTCTTCGACAAGCTCAGACTGACAAATGAAATTGATCTTCCGCTCTCTTGACATTAAAAACATCAAATTCTATCTTGTACCAGAAATTCAAATAAAAAAACTTGAACAAAAAACTTACATATAACAACTTCTCTCTTTCTGCTAGTCATACTTGGCCTTGGCGCCGCTAATCTTTTACATATTCTCAAAATCCGTACAATCTTTTTAAAACTTAGTTAATCACTAATTATTTATTCATTTATTTAATCTTAAAAGGAGTGCTCTATGAGTGCATCAAAAAAAATTCTATTAAACGAATCAGAAATGCCGCAAAACTATTACAACATTCAGGCAGATATGCCGAATCCAATGCTGCCGCCGCTTCATCCGGGAACAAAACAGCCAATTGGGCCACAGGATCTTGCAGCTTTATTTCCTATGGAGTTAATCAAGCAGGAAGTTTCGCTGGAAAGATATATTGAAATTCCAGATGAAGTTAGAAAAATTTATAAATTGTATCGACCGACTCCGCTGTACCGTGCATTTGAATTAGAAAAACTTTTAGATACTCCGGCAAAAATATATTATAAGTATGAAGGTGTAAGTCCGGCAGGATCACACAAGCCAAATACTGCAATAGCTCAGGCTTTTTACAACAAGATGGAAGGTGTGAAAGGTTTAACTACAGAAACAGGCGCGGGACAATGGGGCAGTGCGTTAAGTTTTGCTTGTCAGAAGTTTGGTTTAAGCTGTGAGGTTTACATGGTAAAGATAAGTTATGATCAGAAACCTTATAGAAAAGTTATGATGAATACGTGGGGTGCAACTGTTATCGCTTCTCCGAGTAGAAATACAAATTCCGGCAGATCAATCTTGGAACAAGACCCAAATTCACCCGGCAGTTTGGGTATTGCTATCTCGGAAGCTGTTGAACGTGCAGCAACAACAGAAGGAATAAATTACGCACTTGGAAGTGTTCTTAATCATGTTCTTCTTCATCAAACTGTAATCGGGCAGGAAGCGATAACGCAATTAGAGATGGCAGGAGATTTTCCCGATATTGTTGTTGCTCCATTTGGCGGTGGATCAAACTTTGCGGGAATCGCATTTCCATTTTTACGTTACAATTTCCAGGAAGGAAAAAATATTCGTTGCGTTGCTGTTGAACCTGCATCATGTCCAAAACTAACCAAAGGTGAATTTAGATATGATTTTGGTGATACAGTTGGGTTAACTCCGCTTATTCCAATGTACACGCTTGGTCATACATTCGTTCCGGAGCCTATTCATGCAGGCGGATTAAGATACCACGGAGCTGGGGCAATAGTAAGCCAGTTATTAAAAGATAAATTAATTGAAGCATCAGCAATACCACAATTAGAGTGTTTTGAAGCCGGAGTTAAGTTTGCACAGACCGAAGGAATAATTCCAGCACCGGAGGCAACACATGGAATAGCGCAAGTTATTCGTGAGGCACAAAAAGCTAAGATTGAGGGAAAACAAAAAATAATTTTATTCAATCTTTGCGGACACGGATACTTTGATATGAGTGCTTATCAAGCTTACTTTAATGGCGAGTTACAGGATCACGAATTAACAGAAGAAGAACTTTATTCTGGATTGAGAGAATTAGACACACCGGTTGCAGTATAGATATAAATTTAAAGATGACATCTGTAAAAAGATGTCATCTTGTACAATAACTGAGTCTTACTTTTCACCTTCATCCATTCTAAAATTTTTATATATTTCACTACCACAAAAATTGAAAACCAAGTCAGAGGTATAAAATGAAACTATTAAAAATATTTGTTCCTATAATTCTATTAGCATTTACTGTTTACTATTGTGCCACAGTTCCAATTACCGGCAGATCTCAGCTTAGTTTAGTTTCTGCAAGTGAAATGAATGCAATGAGTTTTGCACAGTACGGTGAGTTTCTAAAACAAAATAAACTAAGCTCAAATAAATCTGATGTGGATATGGTTAAACGAGTCGGTCTTAATATTCAGAAAGCTGTGGAAACGTATTTTGCTCAGAAAAATATGTCTAAAGAATTAGCAGGCTATGCATGGGAATTTAATGTTGTTGAAAGCGAAGAAGTAAATGCCTGGTGTATGCCCGGCGGAAAGGTCGTTGTATACACTGGAATTCTTCCCATCACAAAAGATGAAACAGGATTAGCTGTTGTGATGGGACATGAAATTGCCCACGCAATTGCTCAGCACGGTGCTGAGAGAATGAGTCAGGGTTTACTTCAGCAGTTAGGCGGAGTTGCACTTTCAGTTGCATTAGCTAACGAGCCTGCTGAAACTCAGGCACTTTTTTATACTGCTTATGGCGTCGGCACAACTGTTGGTGTAATGCTTCCATTCAGCAGAACACACGAAAGTGAAGCGGACCATTTAGGGTTGGTTTTTATGGCAATGGCGGGATATGATCCTAATGCGGCAGTAGATTTCTGGACGAGAATGTCTCAGAATTCTGGCGGTAATGCTCCGCCGGAATTTTTAAGTACACACCCTTCTGACCAAACAAGAATTAATGATATTAAAAAATTATTGCCTGAGGCGATGAAGTATTATAAAAAGTAATTGTTATAATAGAGATGGCATCACTTTTAGATGCCATCTGAACCTAATCAAATCATTTTAACAAGGTCATCTTTTTAGTCTCAACCAAATCTCCGATTTGCAGCTTATACAAATATATTCCTGATGATAAGTGTGATGCATTAAAATTCACCTCATAACTTCCAACTGGTTTATACTCATCGACTAGAGTAGCTACTTCATTTCCCAGCACATCATAAATTTTTAATGTTTGCCAACTGCTTATTGGAGACTGCCAATTGATTTTAGTCGTTGGATTAAATGGGTTTGGATAGTTTTGATATAAGTTAAATGCAACCGGAGATTGCAAAATATTTTTATCCTCAACAGAAACCGGACTTCCGGCATTTATCCACGCTGTATAAATTAAACAGGTTAATTTATGAGAAGCTTCTTTAAATAATTTTGTAGTAAATCCTTTACTAAGTTCCCACATTTTTGAATAATAGGCTGAACTTGTTGTATTACCTGCAAATGCTTTTGCTAAGCTATCTGCTTTTAAAACAGAATCAACATAAATGTAGTTATCATACAACATATTAAAAGTAAAATCCGAAACATTATTTATATAAATCAAACTATCGCCGGAATACACAATTTGTGCACTATAAGTATTTATCATATTGGATTCGAATCTGCTATGAATACCTGTTTGTCCAGAGTATTGTCCGTTGTAGTTTCTTGTAATGTGAAGAGGCATATGCATATCACCAATGTAATGTCCAAGATCAGCAGCGAGCAGTATTGCTTTGTTAAACTGATTATTCTGGAAAGCAGTTTCAAGCGAATCGAATGTTGCAAGAATTGCCCACGGAAGGATTCCCTGATCCATCACAAAAGTAATTCCGTGCTGTAATACTAGAGAATCAAAATTTTGTGTAATGTATCCGTTTGAAATAAACTCAGAAAAGTTGTCTATGTCGATATAATGTTTTGGTTCTTCAGTTGGATCGATGTTTTTTCGGTAATCCGCATCTGAACCGTGTGCAGCAAGTGAATCAGACCAGTTTCCCCAGAAACTCATTTCGGGAGTTACAGAAAGAATTGTTTGTTTATTTATTATTCTATGTCCAACATTTCCCCAGCC
>CALLZX010000389.1 GCA_937858935.1 uncultured Ignavibacteriales bacterium
AAGTAGTAGTCTGTTACAATAGCACCAATGTTCATTCCATTTTCAAAAACATAGGTGTAACCAATCCAGGTATCAACTTCCTGTCCGAAAGTATTATCACCTGAATTGTCAGCGAAACTGTATGAACCCCAGAATCCAACACTAAAACCGGAAACAGATAATGTTAATGCCGGCTGAATGTTTACTGCATCATTAACATTTATGCCTCGCCAGATATATCTGCTAACAACATCGGCTCCGGCATTTAAGCTAAGATCCTGTGCAGATGACATGCTTGCGAAGCAAATAAAAAGTACGGCGGATAATATTTTTAATTTAAATATCATAAATGTTTTCCTTTAAATAGTGAGTAATGAGATATGTAGAAAAGAAACGATTGAAGTTTTTGATTTTGGTATTCCATAAAAATTAATATTACCTATACAATTTTAAGTAATACATTATTCGTACTAAATTGAAAAATCAACAAGCGCAACAAGGATGCTGTAAGCGAGTGTAGGCACGCCACGATTGATATTATTTTGTTGTTTCCCGGAATCTATAAAACTAATTTTGGATCAATTATTTTTACTTTTATTGTGTTTTATTAAAGCATTATTTGAAAAAAATATTATTAATACACGGCAATCCTGAACAGAATTTTGAATTCCAAAATAATTTAGAATCTGCGGGGTTTAATACTTACACTACAGTTGGAGAGTCCGATGGTTTAAAAATCGCGGATCGTTATGAACCCGATATTATAATATGTGATCTTGATAATAATGAAAAGGAACTTATTGTTATAAAAAAAATCAATGAAAACAAAACCACAGAATGCATTCCACTTTTAGTAATTACATCTACTCCGAAAAATACTCACATAAGAGCGGCAATGGAATTGGGTGCTGATGATGTTCTTGTAAAACCAATTACCTACGAATCACTTTTAAGATCAATAAATAAACGACTTCGGAAAATTGAAGTTCTAAGCGAACATTTAACTGATAAGATTATCTCTACAGAAAATGCGTTTTCAAATCAATCAAAAAAGATTGATCATATACTTATTAAGATTGGTTCAAATTTAAAGCTTATCGAATTTTCGAGAATTGTGTGCATATCTGCATTAAAGGAATATTCTAAAGTAACAACAGATGACGGTTGTAAAATTGTTGTTAGAAAATCCATTCGTAATTGGATTGAGACATTGCCTGCCAAAGATTTTTTGAGAATTCATCGTGCTACAATTGTTAACATGCTCTTTTTAGATAAAATTGAGAAGGCAGGATTTAGAAGCTACAATGTTTATCTTAAAAACATATCCACTCCGTTTCCAATAAGCCAGAGATACGGAAACATTATGAAAAAAACATTTTCAGTTTAAATATTACGCTAGGAATTTCTTTTCATAATAATTAAAGATATATCATCGGCCGCAGGATATTCACCAATAAATAGTTCCAGCTGAGAAACAATATAATTTCCGATTTGCTGGGGAGACTTGTTCGATGAGTTTTTGATTAGCTTTTGAAATCTTTCCGACCCAAAGAACTGTCCGAATTCATTTCTTGCTTCAAACACTCCATCTGAATATGCAATAAAAATTTCGTTTTGTTCGAGTATCATTGTCTGCTCAATATATTCAGCATTTGAAACAAGTCCAAGAGCAATATCCCCTTTGGAAAGTTCTTTAATCTCTTTGTCGTTAACAATAAGCGGCGGGAAGTGTCCTGCATTTATAAAATCTACTTTACCCGAATCAGAATCAATCTGAATGAACAGCATTGAGGCAAATAAATTAGGTAAGCTATCGCGATGAAAAATTTTATTAATCTTTTTACCAAAATCTGAAAGAGAATTAATTTCTGTTGCAAGTGCACGAATTGTTGCCTGTAGTTTTGAAGTCATAAGGGCAGCCTGCAGTCCTTTGCCTGCGACATCCGCAATTGTTAAAACCGTTTTATTTTTATCCAGCCGTAAATAATCAACAAGATCCCCGCCCACTTCGTTTGCCGGACGAGTAAATAACCAGATGCTCCACCCAGCAATTTCCGGGTTTTGTTCCGGCATTAATGCGCGCTGAACTTTTCTACCTGCTTCAAGTTCATTTTTAGCAAGCAGTTTATCTTTTAATTCAAGAAATAAAACAAACAGAATTAAAAGTCCACCAAACAAACCCCAGTTACTGGAAATTGATAAATTATTAATAGATATGCTGTTACTTGTAAATAATAAAAAAACACCAAGAAGGACTAGAATACGTCTTAGAGGAGTTAAATGAAGAAACATACTTTTTGTTAACCATGCGAATTTGTGCACCCATCTTTCAACAAATGTCATAGATTCGAGTTGGGATATTTTTTCCGAGTCTAAATAAAATCGACTTAGGTTTTTATATTCATTACTAAAATCTTTTCTGAAATTAATGTTTTTGAAATCATCCTTAATAGTATGACTAAATTTTTGTTCGGGTTTTTTCGTAGAGTTTGTCTGGTTCATTTTCTCTGAAAGTAGAATATTTGCAGCAAAACTTAGATAAATGGATTGATAACAGCAAGAAAGATTTGATGAGCGGTTTTACCTAATAATGAAAAAAAGATTAATCAAAAATCACAGCAAAAATCAAATTGGTTTTATATCTTCACAGCATTAAATCAATAACTAATAAGAAAACAATGTTTAAGCAATCACAAGATCCCGGATTGGGGGAGAAATATTTTAAACACACCAAGCGCATTATAAACAAAGATGGCTCGTTTAATATCAAACGGACGGGTGGTGGGCTTTCTTCAAGAAATACATTTCATTACCTAATTAATATTTCCTGGACAAAGTTTTTAATAATAGTATTTGCAGGATTTATTACAGTTAATTTATTCTTTGCCATTCTGTATCACCTGGCCGGTGTTGAAAATCTTGTTAATGCTGAATCCCACGATGGATTACAATCTTTTTTAAACACTTTTTTCTTTAGCGTTCAAACATTTGCTACTGTTGGTTACGGGGGAATTCATCCCACCGGAATTTTATCAAATATTATCGCTTCAATTGAATCGATGACAGGAATATTAAGTTTTGCATTGGCCACAGGGTTGCTTTACGGCCGGTTTTCAAAACCTTCTGCCAAAATTAGTTTTAGCAATAAAGCAATTATTACAACATTTAAAGAAGGTAAAGCCTTAATGTTTCGTGTCGCAAATGCGCGCCCAAATGTAATGATGGAAATGGAAGCGAATGCGATGATGACTTTTCTGGATAAAAGTAATAATCAGTTTACCAGAAAATATTTTCCACTAAAACTGGAAATAAAATTTATATATTTTTTTCCGCTACCCTGGACAATTGTGCATCAAATAGATGAAGACAGTCCGTTATTCGGCAAAACAGAAAGTGATCTGAAAGATCTGGAAGCCGAGTTGTTAGTAATGATAAAGGGATTTGATGACAGTTTTTCTCAAACTGTTATAACCAGAAATTCTTATAAGTATGATGAGATTGAATGGGATTCAAAATTTATCCGTGCATTTTCAACAGATGAAAGCGGAGAAACAATTGTTGATCTTGAAAAGTTAAGTGAGACTGAAAAAATAAATTAGAAGGACGGGGATTAAACCGTCCTTCCTTGAAAATAAACTATCTTAATAAAGTCATCTTCTTTGTTTCAACAAAATTTTCAACTTGTAACTTATAAAAGTAAGTTCCACTTGAAAGACTTTTTGCATCAAAATTTACTTCATAATCCCCAGCAAATTGTTCTTCATTTACAATTGTCGCAACTTCATTACCAAGAACATCAAAGATTTTTAACAATACTGGAAAAACATCTTTGCCTTCCTGTGATCTTACAGAATATTTAATCTTTGTGGACGGATTAAAAGGGTTTGGATAATTTTGTTCAAGCCTAAATTCACCAGGATACATAATGCTTATTTCAATTGAAGGCGAATAATTGTATGAACCATCAAAATCATTTTGTTTTAGTCTGTAATAGATTACCCTTGAAGAAATGTTAATTGGAAGTTTATCATAAAACTTATAAGATGATTGGTAAGTTGTTGTTCCGTTACCAGAGACAAATCCGATAGTATTCCAATCAATCATATTATAAGATCTCTCAATATTAAACCCTCTATTATTTATTTCGGTTTCAGTTTTCCAATTTAATTCCACGCTACCATTAACGTATGTTGCTGAAAAAGTATATAGTTCAACAGGAGTAATAGAATTGCCGAGTTGTCCATCAGGATTGATATCCTGTGCATAAATTCCACTTGCGTCCAAACGATTATCTC
>CALLZX010000390.1 GCA_937858935.1 uncultured Ignavibacteriales bacterium
TTTTTGCTGGAAAAGAAAAAAGATGTTATACAAGATTTTAAAAATGGATTTTTATATCTGTTCATTTGGGTAATGATAATCGCCGGATTGATTTTTATTCAACCAAATGTAAGTACTGCAGCATTAATAGTGGTAATTTCTTTAACAATGTTATACGTTGGCGGCGCAAAATTAAAACACATTTTTGTTTCATCTTTAAGTTTGATAATTGCCGCTGGTTCTTTTGCAATGATTTTGCCGCACTCACGAAAAAGAATCTTAAGTTTTATTGGATCTTTTGGTGATGGAGGCGAATTAAATCATCAATTAAAACAAGGTGTCTTAAGTCTTGGAAGCGGCGGAATCTTTGGAGTTGGAATAGGAAACAGCAGACAAAGTAATTTGTTTTTACCGGAAGCTTACGGAGATTTTATTTTTGCAATTCTTGGTGAAGAAACCGGATTTCTAGGTGTTGTTGTAGTTTTACTTTTTTACATGGTTTTGTTTGTTGCTGGAATTCTTATTGCTAAAAAGGCTAAGGATAAGTTTGGACAAATGCTCGCATTTGGAATATCGTTTTCTGTAATCATTTATGCTTTTGTAAATGCGGCTGTTGCTACTGGATTATTTCCTACAACAGGATTGGCTTTGCCATTTATTAGTTACGGCGGAACATCAATTATATTTCTTAGTGCTTCAATCGGAATATTAATGAACATTGCGATATATAATCACGCAACTGAAAAGGATAAACAGAAATCCAAAGAAGCTGAGATGTATAACAAAACAGCTATTGCAGTCGAGGATGTGAGATAATGAAAAGCTCAACTCCATATAGATTTTTATTTGCTGGCGGCGGAACTGGCGGACATCTCTATCCTGCAATTGCAGTTGCGGATGAAATTAAAAGATTGAAACCTGAATCAGAAATATTATTTGTTGGAACAAAATCCAAAATTGAGGGAAGAGTTATTCCAAAACTCGGTTATGGATTTAAATCGATCTGGATAAAGGGATTTGCAAGAAAATTTAATCTGGAAAATTTATTATTTCCTATAAAATTATTTGTTTCGTTGCTTCAATCATTGTTTATTTCTTTCAGGTTTAAACCTAAAGTTGCAATTGGTTCTGGCGGATATGTTGCAGGTCCTGCAATATGGGGAGCATCAGTACTTGGAGCAAAAGTTATTTTAATGGAATCGAACAGTTATCCCGGTGTTACAACAAGATTATTAGAGCGATATGCGGACGAATTACACATAACATTTGAAGATTCTAAAAAATTTTTAAGACAACAAAACAAATTAAAGCTGACTGGAAACCCCGTAAGAAGTGAACTTGGTTCATCAACAAAAGAAGAATCTAAAAAATCTTTTGGTTTAGATGAAAACAGATTTACAGTTCTTGTTCTTGGCGGTAGTTTAGGCGCTGCTTCAATCAATGAAGCAGTGGCAAGTTGTGTTGAAGAGTTAGAAAAAAAATCTTTACAAATCATCTGGCAGACAGGAAAAAATTATTATCCTAAGTATAAAAGTATTAATTTTGATTCCGTGAAAATCCTGGATTTTATTGAAGACATGAACAAAGCTTACTCAGCTTGTGATCTTCTTGTAGCGAGGGCCGGCGCAACTACAATTGCTGAGTTAACTGTTCTAGGAATTCCTTCAATATTAATTCCTTCGCCCCACGTCGCGGAGAATCATCAATATT
>CALLZX010000391.1 GCA_937858935.1 uncultured Ignavibacteriales bacterium
AAGTTTAGTTTTTTTGGATATTCTTTATTTCCGGGGTTTGATTACGCAGTGCTTTTTATACTTGTACTCGGGTTGATGAATTCCTTTAATCTTCTGGATGGTCTGGATGGACTGGTATCTGGAATATCTGCAATAATTGCTTCAATGTGTTTCCTTTTAAGTATTGGAAAGTCATTTATTTTTCTGCCGTTCTTATCTGCAGCTGTTGTTGGAACCACTTTAGGATTTGTAAAATTTAACGCTAACCCCGCAAAAATCTTTTTAGGAGATAGCGGTTTCCAACACAGTGGATCTTACATTTGTTATAATAGTTTTTGCAATACCGATAGCTGATACATTACGAGTTTTGTTAGTCAGGTTAAAGAATCGTAAACATCCATTTATGGCTGATAGTAATCATATACACCATATATTGTATAGTCAGAAAATAAGACACAAAACCGTTGTGATGCTTATACACCTGTTTGTAATCACATTTGTACTGCTGGCAGTTTATTATGCAAAAGTATCTCAGATGGTAGCAGTATTTATTTTTGGTGTATTGATAACGGCATTCTTTTTTACGAAACAAATAGTGGAATTTATTATTCGTACTGATAATCTTCTTGCATACGGAAGGTTTTACAAGAGTATTCCAAAATTATCACCAAAAATTTATGGACGTATCCTGGTGCCTGCGGCTTCTGTTATTGTTGTAGCATTATTTATAACAATATTAATTACACGATCAAATACGTTTCAACCATTGTACCAGATATTTTTGATGCTTTTGATTGGTGCATTATTTTATTCTGCTATTACATTAAGAAAGAATGATTATTATGCAGAACTGCTTGTTTTATTCAATCTTATACTATTCTTTACGCTTACAGGTTTAAATAATTTCTTTTATGTTCAGTACAGTGTACCTTTAATAGTGCAGATAAATCTTAACCAGTTGCTTATTATCTTATTGTCCGTAATGATTGTGCTGTTTGTATTGCTAAAAGAAAGGATAACTAATTATAAGCAGCAGTACCTTGCTGGATCTGATATTATACTGGCCGTATTGATACTATTTATTTATATAGCTGTTCAATTTATCAATATCCCTGAATCATGCAGAATCAGCGATATTATGTTAAGAAGTTATCTGGTGTTTTTATTCTATAAAATAATTGTGATAATTAATCCCCGTACTCATTTTTATTTATATTACCTGTCATTTATAGTCTCTGCTATTGCCGTCATAAAATCATTATTTTAAGCTATGAAGTTTATAATAATAACTCTTGCATTAAGTATAATTAATTTTGCCCAGGGGATTTATGAAAACTCTGATTCAGATATTTATAGTTTCTTAGAATCACTTTCCATTAAAGGTATCGTCAAATTTGATAATGAAATTAAACCATTGCTTCGAATCGAATTGGCTAAAAAACTTATAGAAGTAGATAAACAAACTTTTCGCATGACAGAAATAGACAAAGAACTTTTAACTTTTTATATTCAGGATTTTAAGCACGAAATAAATCTTATACAAAATGATTTTAGATCTGACATTATACCTGAATTTTTAGTTGCTGATAAAGATAGACGGATTCGTTTGTTTGAATATGCAGGTAAAGATTTTTCTTTTTTAGCTGATCCCATGTTAAGTCTTTCATTACAATCAATTGCAGGTGAAAATCTTTTTGTAAGAAGAAACGGGTTTTCTTTTTACGGATACGCTCTGGATAATTGGGCTTACAGCCTAAACTTTTTTGACAATGAGGAATCAGGTAATAATCTGGATATAACAAAAGATCTTACGCCGGATAGAGGCACTTCTGTTACAAAAATTAAAGAAAATTCTTTTGAGTATGATCAGGTAAACGCATCGGCTGCATATTACTGGAGTAATGGATCGATATCTTTAGGCAAGGAGTATTTTAATATCGGAAATGGTAGAAATGGAAACATTATTCTAAATGATAAATCTCCCTCCTTTCCTTTTATAAGATTGGATTATAAACCAGTGGATTGGTTAAGATTTTTTTACTTTCACGGTTTCCTTGTTTCAAACGTACCTGATTCCTCAACCTTACGTTACAGCCAGGTTGAAGATAGAAATTCAATTTCAGATATACCTAAGTTCATGGCATTTCATACATTATCGTTTTATCCTTCAGATAATTTTTCATTCACTCTTGGTGAATCAATTGTCTACAGTGAAACTATACAGCCGATTTATCTAATTCCTGTTATGTTCTTCCGTGTTGCAGATCATTATTTAAGCAGAGATAATGGATCTGCATCCGGCAATGCACAGCTTTTTGCTGATGCTTCGTATACAAATGCATCAATAAAATCTAAGTTTTACGGATCACTTTTCGTTGATGAATTATCTTTCAATAGTATTTTTGAAGGTGGAAATTTATCTGCTCTTGGCTACACAGTAGGTATCGAGTCTGCTGATTTATTACTCAATAATTCATCTATTGGAATTGAATACACCAGGGTTAATCCATTTGTCTATATGAATTCAGTAGATGCGCAGGTCTTTACAAATGATAGTTATAATCTCGGTCATTGGATCGGCAGTAATGGTGATATTATATCATTTTTTTACAAACAATATTTAACGCGCTCACTTAAATTTACTTTAAATACCTGGTACTTTAGGAAAGGTAAAAATGAGCTGCCGGATGAACAATACACTACGCCATATCCGGAATTTTTATACGGTGAAAAAAGATACGAGTATGGTTTTGATATGAGACTTAAATTCCGCCCGTGGCATCCGGTAATCGCGGAAGTATATTATTCCTTTATGCGTATTACTGATGAGCTTGATGGAAGAACACTCGATTATAAATTAGCAGATAATCATTATTTTGGGATTACTATTTCTTATGGTTTTTAATTTTATCCACTTCAGTAGGTAAAGGTTATGAGAACAATTACGATATTATTAACATTAATTGTTATTCTGAATACTCAAAATATTTTATCGCAGTCGGTTGAAAACAAAATGTTCAATCCTCTTTCAAACAGATTTGCAATAAATTTTGAAGGCGGTGCAACTTATCCCAGAACTGATTTCAGCGATGATCAAATCAGTTACATTGGTCAGTTATCTGTTGATTATTTTTTTCCAAGCAGAACTATGGGTGTATTTGGTTTAAGAGGATTCAGTTATTATGGTCAATTAAATGGATCCGGGACATACGCTAATAATTCTTCATATCCAACTATTCCGGAGTATTTAACTGAAATTGCATCGGTGGGTGCAGGTTTAACTTATACAATTAATGCTTCAGAAATATTCTATCCATATGCTTTTCTTGGTGCTAATTATTTGTATTTCAATCCTAAGGATGTTGATGGAATTGAGCTGCCCCGCAACAAAGAAAATGCATATGGCAATATTACCTGGTCAATTATCGGTGAACTTGGCAGCAGATTATTTGTATCGAATTCAATTAGTATTAATCTGGCAATGACTTACAACTATCTGCCAATTGATAATCTTGATGATGTTGATAATTCAATTTCAAACGGCACTCAGAATGATTTATTTTTTACTGCCAGAGCCGGTCTTTCATTTTACTTCGGAGGTATTTCAGACAGTGATAATGATGGAGTTAAGGATGAAGATGATTTATGTGCGGATACACCTCCAAGCGTAAAGGTTGATGAATTTGGCTGTCCTGTGGATTCAGATAAAGACGGTGTGCCCGATTATCTTGATAAATGTAACAATACACCTAAAAATATTCCTGTAGATTTAGACGGCTGTCCGCTGGACATAGATGGTGATGGTGTACATGATTATCAGGATTTATGCAACGACACTCCTTTAGGGGTTGCGGTTGATTCACGCGGCTGTCCTTTGGATACTGATGATGATGGTGTTTATGATTATAAGGATCTATGTCCTAATACCCCTGTGGGAACAGAAGTAAATAAATGGGGCTGCCCGGTTGATGAGGAAGTATTTGAACCAATTAAGAAAACAGAATTTATTTTAAGCGGAGGAATAAATTTTGAAACCGGTAAAGCTGAATTATTAAATGCTGCTTATCCTGAACTTGACAAAGTTTTAAAGGTTATGAGAGATTATCCTGAAACTAAATGGAAAATCGAAGGACATACAGACAACACAGGCTCAATAAAGCTGAATAATGAATTATCAATTAATAGAGCTAAATCAGTATATAATTATTTTGTTAGTAATGGTATAAGCTCTACCAGGCTGTTATACAATGGTTATGGCCCTGAATATCCGATAGCAGATAACTCTACTGAATCAGGTAAAGCTTTGAACAGAAGAGTTGCAATTGTATTAATTTCAGATAACGAAAATAAAGCTAAAGATTTAACCAGTCCGACTGAATCACCAAAGTATAATAATGCCGTTGAGAGAAACGTTGGCAAGATGATTTTTACTGACGGATATCTGTATTGTATTCAAATTTCTTCCTGGCGTGCCAGAGGTAAAGCAGAAAGCGAAGCTAAGCGCCTTCAATCAGAGGGTTATAATGCTTTTATAGTGATTGCAGAATTGCCGGAGCTTGATGGGATATGGTATCGGGTTAGAGTTGGATATTATAATTCTCTTGATGAAGCAAATATAATTAGAGAAAAAGTTAAGTAATTAACATTTTAATATTGTGAAAGATTTAAAAGTCAGAAGTCCCTAAATTTAGGACTTCTGACATCTTACGGTTCACTAATTACTGCTCACTCATCACTATTGTTTATAAATCCCCCTGAAATCCTTCACACCAAAATTAGGATAGCTTCTCACATCGACGTTGGCGGAGGAATAATATAAGGTAAATACTGCAGCCTGGTTTTGGTTTAAAGGAACACCAATCTGGGTATTACTGCCACCAAGTTTAACGTTACCAGTTTTTGTTGTGTAAAACTGTGCCTCAAGATACCAGGGAGTCACCACTTTAGCACTTCCTCTGTTAGTTACTGTACCTTTTGCCACAAGTCGTGGTCCATTGGAATCAAGATACGTTGTATCAACTGAAAATTCAAGATTCTGGATAAGAGTATCCTGTGGATCTTCAATAATGGGCTCGGTTACTTCCATATCGCAGGCTGTTAAAACCAAGAGCACGCTTAGTGCAATACTTAAAATGTAAGGTTTCATAATATTCTCCTTTACTAATAGTGAGTGCAATTTTTATTCAAGTTCTGATGTAAGGATATGGTCTTTAGGAGTTTAGGATGTCATGATTTGTTAATAATTTTGTCAAAAAGATGCAAGCAGCGTAATTGTAAACAGTAAGCAATCCAAACAAAGGACAACTTTTACCCGTCAATCCTGTCAGTCAGAAATTCATACCCATTAAAAATTACGCTTAATCGTTTATTTGAAAATATATTGATAGTGATTATAAAAAATATTTTGTTTATGTATAAAATCAATATCTAGTTATGTTTTTATCAGAAAAACTATTTTATTAATTATTAAACAGGATAATTAAAATGAAATCAATTTATGGTGATGCTGTAAAATCGGATGAAACAACAATTATAAGCAACGGTGTAAAAATAGAAGGCACGGTAACAACTAATGGTAATATAAGGGTTGATGGAGAGATTAAGGGTGATATAATTTCTGAAAATAACATCACTGTTGGTGAATCTGGTAGTGTTAATGGTAAAATAAATGCTTCGATAATATCTATCGGTGGTACAGTAACCGGCAGTTTGGAAGCCAAAGAAAAATTAACTCTTACATCAAGAGGAAAAATAAACGGCGATATAATTGTAAAAGCATTTGTTATTGAGGACGGCGGATTATTTAACGGTAATTGCAAAATGCAGGTTACAGCAGGAAGTCCGCAGTACACATTAGACAGTAAGCAATCAACTGTGAAGAGTTAAGAAGCTAGAGGTGAGACGAGAGAGGTAACTAAGCACTGATTGCAATTTAGGATTTCTTCTAAAATTTAACTGCTCGTACTTAATTTAAACTTCGTAAAATAATTCTAGCTTCTTACCTCTTGCTTCTATCGCTGATTAATATGAGCTGATAACTGTTTACTAATTACTGATCACTTAAAATTATTTGCTACTTAATCTTTACTGCTTACTACTTACAAAAGATTTATTTAATTTTACTTATAAAAAAATGTAAGAAGTGAGACGTTTAAAGTAAGAAGTATATAATAAACTGATCACTAATTACTAACAACTTAGAACTTAGAGGAAGCTTAATGGCAACAGTGGTAATTACAGGCGGATCAGGTTTTTTAGGATCGCATTTATGCGACAGGTTATTAAAAGAAGGAATGGATGTAGTTTGCATCGATAATTTATTAACCGGCAGTTTGGATAACATTCAGCACTTATTCGGGAATCCTAAATTTAAATTTATACATCACGATGTAACAAATTTTATACATGTTGCAGGAAAAGTAGACTACATATTGCACTTTGCCTCCCCTGCCAGTCCGATTGATTACCACCAGCTGCCGATACAAACATTAAAAGTGGGATCTTTAGGAACGCATAAAGCATTAGGATTAGCAAAAGAAAAAGGTGCAAGATTTTTACTTGCTTCTACATCAGAAGTTTACGGTGATCCATTGATGCATCCTCAGAAAGAAGATTACTGGGGCAATGTTAATCCTGTTGGTCCCCGCGGAGTGTATGATGAAGCAAAGCGGTTTGCCGAGGCTCTTACAATGGCATATCAGAGATATCACAATATTGATACAAGGATAGTAAGGATATTTAATACTTTCGGTCCGCGTATGCGATTAAAAGACGGGCGTGCTATACCTGCATTTTTTTCTCAGGCATTAAACAATGAACCTATTACTGTTTTTGGGGACGGAAGTCAGACCAGAAGTTTTATATACATCGATGACGAAGTGGAAGGAATTTATCGATTATTACTCTCAGAAGAAAAGGAGCCTGTTAACATCGGTAATCCTGAAGAGATACCTGTAAGACAAATTGCTGAGGAAATTATTGAGATAACAAATTCTAAAAGTAAGATAATCTATGAGCCGCTGCCTATTGATGACCCCCAGGTTAGACAGCCGGATATTACAAAAGCAAGGCTTGTTCTAGGGTGGGAGCCCAAAGTAGCACGTAACGAAGGGCTGAGAAAAACAATGGAGTATTTTAAAAGTAAGATTAAAGTGTAGATTAAGATTAAAGACTAAAGTAAAAAAATGAAAGGTTAGAACGGGACTAAAGATTAATGTAAAAAGACTAAAGAATAAAATACACTTATTTGCAGTACTTCTTACTTTGTACTTTTATCTTTACTCTTAGAAAGGTGCTGTTTAAGGCCGAGTGTTAGGATGAAGTTTGCAAGGTCTTTGCAATCAATGTACATTGTACCGTTTTTTACTCTTTCGGCAAAGTCGCCGTTGGTAATAACAAATTTTCTTTTGATTTCATTAGCAGCAGGTTTGAAGTGTATTACTTCTTCGTAATCTTCTTTTTTGAGATCAGTTGTTAGTAAACATTTACCGTGAAGATTAACTGGTGTTGTTCCTTTTCTTCCAGATCCGATTATGTAAAACATAGGATCATCGTCAATATCCATAACACTTAAATCACGGTAGCCAAGGTAGCTGAAGAAAAATTTCATCAGTCCTTTAAAGCCGTTAAGATCAATAGTCTGAAGCTGTTTAAAAATCTTTGTACGTTCACTATTCAATACTTTTATAAACTGATCATTCATACCGAAGATATAAAGCCAATCTTCCATAGTAATAAGTTCAGAGAGCGTTTCACTTTTAAGATTATCAAAGAGATAGCGATTATCCAGACCCCTTTCTTTCATTAAGCGTTTAAGCTCTTCTTCAAAAGTATTTTTAATATGATAATTATAAACAACTACAGGTTCGTGAACTATTTCGTTAATACCCACTTCATCATCATTCTGCCATTGTGTAACAGGGTTCCACCATTGATCGAAATTAAAGATAAAAGGCACTTTCTTAAGATTTATATTTATACGCGATGGTTTAAGATTGGTAAGGAATACGGTAATATCATGACGATCATAAAACGAAGATAGAGTATGTTTAAGTTCTTCAGCGGACATTCCGTTTCTGCCTACCACAAACTTAACATTATTCATCTCCAGTGCTTTCTCAATCTTCTTCATTCCATTTACATCATATTGAGTAAAGACCATTGCTTTCTTTTTATTTTTAGCGATTGCTTCAACCTGTTCTATAAGCAGATTAGCTTTAGGACTGATATTACGGAAAGCTGAAAAATTAAGAATTTGCTTTAACTTATGGATAATTGTAAAAATATTAGATTGAAATCGTAAAGGATTAGGGCTGTCGAATAACTCGGTAAGTTCCTCTTTAGCCTGACTAAGAGCTTCCGAATATTCGAATGCCTGCATTTCATCGAGATCCAGCCAGATATCTTTTATAGTAGTAACGGGTTCGTCACCCTGAATTTCAGAAAGAGATTTTCCAAAGGTATTAAATTCAACTTTTTGAGTGAACGGGAATTCCTCTAAAAACTTTTTAACTGCTTTTTCATTTATAACAGGAGTTAAGAACCAGATATAAGCCGGTTCAATTTTATTAACAAGAGCATCAATCTGTTCTGAAGCAGACTTAACATTTACAAGTTCATCAAACAGAATAAGATCTAGTTTATCAAAATCTTTAATTTCAGTTTTTCCTATATCATTTACATCGAGAAACCATATAACGGAGGAACCTTTTACTTTTTTAGTTGTGCCTGGTTCAACTTTTTTAATCTTAAGATCCTTTACAAAAGACTTTAAAGAAGGGGTCCAGTATTCATTAAACCGTGTTTTATCGCTTAAAAGTAAAACAGATTTTATACTTCCCTTTTTATTCAGGTAGCCAAGTGCAGCCGATGTCTGATCAAACTTTTCATAACCAAGTTCGTCATTAAGCACTGCAAAATTATTAGCACTAAGAAACTCAGATGACTGAAGCTGCATATCTGAAAGAGGATTAATCATTTTAGAATACTCTGCCCAGCCGAGTTCACGGAAAGAAGATAATAACGACAGAATATTATTTTTTACCGATTCAGATACAGAGTCATCATTAAGTGTATCAATAACTACAGGTTCAAGATTCTTCTGTTTGATAACTACTTTTTTGACAACTGTTTTAGGAATATCAATTTTAACTTTAAAAACAGGATGTGCAATTTCAAAAGAAGGTGAATAAAACTTTACATCAGCCTGAAGCATTTCATCAATAGGAACAGAAAAAGACGTTGTACTGCTCTTAAGAATATCATCAATTCCGGGCACATCAATTTTATTAATAACTGTTTGAGGAAGTTTATCGATCAAATAGCCTATAGAATCAACCGATGTATGATCAAACTGTTCAATATTCAGAAGTTCGATATTAAAAATTTCAGGAATAAGGTTTGCAAGTTCATCGGTAACAGCTGGAGGCGTAATAAGGAGCGGAACCTCGTTAACAGGAACGTCAATAAAACCAACATTCTGATCAAATGATGCAACAGGATCAACCGCAAATAAGCCTGAATGATCGAATGATTCCGGTGCTTTAGCAATGAACACAGATGATTTATCATATAGAGCCGGCTGCTGAGCAATAAAAATAGATGACTGATCTAAAATCTCGGGTATTTGAGGAAGTGCTGAATTAAGATTTATAACTTCCGGTTCTGCAAGAACCTTTTCCTTCATAACATAAAGCTGCGGCTTAGTAAGCCCAAAGAAAATAAGGTAAGCTTTTGGTTTATCAATAATATAGCTTTGTCTTATCTCGGGTATTTTATGTACCTGAAGACGGAATTTTAATTTAATTCCGTTTGGAATATTTAATTGTTCAACAGGAAAATTCTCCGGTTCATCCACAGTATACAATTCTTTAACATCTGCAGTAGTAATTTTGGGAACACGGAGCCACTTTGCAAAAACGAACTCATCGGTGGCTTCAAACTTAGAAACTTTAGAAGCTATTTTTTCTCTGGCGTTGCGGATCATTTAATTGAACTATAATTAATCGTTAGTGCGTTGTAATTGAACCTGTTCACAAGCTGCTTTAAGTCTTTCAAACGGTTCAGAAAGATTTCTTGATTCAGCAATTTTTTCCAGACGTTCTTTAATACCTTTAAGTTCTTCACCGAACTTTTGAGAAGTTTCCAGGTATCCTTTTGCAGAACCGTTTAGAGGGGTATTAAGAAGTTCAACTGCGGTATTGCTTCTGGATTTTTGTTTTTCATCACTTAACAAGCGTACTACTCTTATTCCCTGTTTATTATTAGCACCAAGGAATAGAGGGTCCTTAACCACAATAAGATCTATCTGTTCGTTAACTGCATTAAGCAGCGGAACAGAAATTAATTCAACAAGGATGTGTTCAAGTAAAACATCACCATACAAAGTTTTCTGGAAACTTGTAGGACGAATAGGTGCGGTAACTCTAAATTCCAAAGGTTTAGTTTCAGCATCAGTTACCAAAATGGCGCCCATAACACCACCGTTTTCACTTAGTGTATAGGTTTCAAGGAATGCTATTTTTGCGATCTCCATCTTATCTCTCCGATTATTACATAATGTTAAAGAATTATTTGCAGAAACTATTTTTCAAGATTAGTGCCATTATTTGACAAGATTGACGCTGACTAAATAAATCAGAAAAACAGTAAAAATGTAAAAAAAACAAATAGAGGATATGACAAAAATGACGTTTAAAGTTCTAATTAGTTAACTAAAACAGGTATTTTAAAGAGTAAAGAATAATAGAAAAATAGCATCCAAAATTTTCCTGCCATATCTACCTTTTAATAATTCGAGCTGGGAAGTAAGTAAAAAGTGTAAACGTGTAAATAATTTTACAGTCTTAAGAAGGAATTACCGTTTGTTTAAGATAAAAGACTAAAGGAAAAAGATAAAAGTTTGGAATAAGAAGTAAGTGGTTCTTATTCATTCGGTAACCTTTTGCGTCTCACTTTTCAAAAAGAAATGATTATAAATATCTTGACAGTTACAAGAACTTAGAGTAATTTTATATAGACTAAATCTAAATAATATGCGAAAGTTATGAAAACAGCTTCAGAATTAAATTTTGGTGAACGTGCAATAATAAGTGATGTGGATAATTCACACCCATCATTCAGGAGAATATTAGAGATTGGATTTACCCCGGGTCAGGAAATTGAGCTGGTAAATTCATCTTCGTTTAATGATCCGTTAGCCTTTGCATTAAGGGGAACATTAATAGCAATAAGAAAACACGAAGCTGACTGCATCATATTATCATGAAAACTGCTTCCCTGCAGAAGTTACATTTAATAACCCTTGTTGGTCCTCCAAACTCCGGTAAAACAACTCTTTTCAATCAGCTTAGCGGAAAAAATTTTAAGACAGTAAATTACCCCGGTTCCACTGTAGAATACTCAACCTGTAAAATTCAAAGTAAATTCGGAATAGACGCAGATGTATTGGACTCCCCGGGCATAATAAGTTTGAACCCTAACTCTCCAGATGAAGAAGTATCAATAAACTCTTTATACAATCACCCTGAATTCGGATCTCCGCATTTATTAATAACCACAGTTGATGCTAGCCAGATATCCAGACATCTTTTGCTGGCAAAACAATTAATTGAATCAGGTTTTAACGTTATAGTTGCAATAACTATGAATGACATCCTTGCAAAAAGAGGATTTGAAGTTGATGAGAATAAATTAGCGGAAGAATTAGGCTGCGGAGTTATAAAGGTAGACGGAAGAAGCGGACGAGGTATAGATAAACTGCTCAGTTGTGTAAAACCAAAACTGAATGATGATGAAATAAAAGAACGAAATTCTCCGCATAAAGTATTTGAAAATATCAGCAAGGAAAAACTACTTGGTATTTACAAAGAGATTGAGAGAATTGAAAAGAATGTAATTGTTGAGATTAAAAACAACAATGAACCTAACCTAATGCAGGCGAATGAAAAATTAAAAATATTAAATCCGACATTAAAATACGGCAGCAACAGACCTGATGAACTAACACTTAAAATAGATAAGTATTTATTGAGCAGGCGCTGGGGTTTAGTTTTCTTTTTTCTGATTATGGCGTTTACATTTACTTCTATTTTCTGGCTGGCAAATCCATTTATGGAACTTGTGGATGAATTGTTCGGATATTTATCTACCACAGCGGCAGGATTTTTGGGACACACTTGGTACAGTGATTTAATTGCTGACGGAATAATAAGCGGAACGGGTTCGGTACTCGTTTTTCTTCCGCAGATATTGATATTATTCTTAATACTTGGTTTACTTGAAGACACTGGTTACCTGGCACGTGGTGCCATGTTGATAGATAAGCCGCTTTCAAAAATAGGTTTAAACGGTAAATCATTTGTACCTATGCTCTCAGGTTTTGCATGCGCTATACCTGCAATTCTCGCTGCACGAACTATCTCAAACAGGCGTGAACGGCTGCTTACTATTTTTATAATTCCTCTTATGAGCTGCAGCGCAAGATTACCAGTTTATGCCTTGCTAATTGCTTTTCTAACTCCTCCTGATAAAGCATGGCTTGCAGGGATAGCACTGGCAGTTGTATACATATCAAGTATTATAGGATCATTGATAGTAGCGGCATTTATTAATAAGTTTAATAAAAAAATAATTAATGCGGTTGATAGTTCATCCTTTATACTTGAACTGCCTGCTTACCGTGTGCCAAAAATAAAGAACGTTATAAGAAATTCATTTGAAAATGCTAAACAGTATATATACAGAGCAGGACCAATAATACTTGTCCTTTCAATAGCTATATGGTTTTTAACATACTTCCCGAATCATAGTCCGGAAGTAAACACAAATGGTTTATCGCAGGAAGAAGCAGTGCATTTGATAAAAGCAGAAAGACTTTCTACATCTTACGCATCAGATCTTGGAAAAATAATTCAGCCGGTTATGAGTCCGCTTGGTATGGATTGGCGAATTGGTGTATCATTAATAGCTGCTTTTGCTGCGCGTGAAGTATTTGTGAGTTCGCTTGCGATGATATTCAAAGTAACTGATGAAGATAACCTGCAATCATCTATTTTATTTGCTATGAAGGATGCCGTAAATGAAGAGACTGGTAAACCTTTATTTACTGTACCCACAATAGTAGGACTAATTGTATTTTTTATTTTTGCAATGCAGTGTCTTTCCACAGTGGCGGTTTCTAAAAAAGAAACCGGCGGATGGCGCATTCCAATTTTACAAATAATTATTTTTACAT
>CALLZX010000392.1 GCA_937858935.1 uncultured Ignavibacteriales bacterium
TCAACACTAAACAGTTTTTTATTTTTAAGTGCAACCACAATTGGGAGAGATTTTATTTTCAGGATAGTTAAAAATTCTAAAGTAGAAAAAATAAAATATTATACTATGATTGGAATATTAATATCTGGAATTATTTCAATTATTATTGCTTTTCTAATTCCTTCTGTAGTTGAGATTTGGTACACGATCGGTTCACTATTTATTCCGGGAATTATTATACCAGTAATAAGCGCTTATTATCCACGACTGAGAATACCATCAAAACTAATAATTGCGGAAATTGTTTTAGCCATCTGTACAAGCATGATGTGGTTTGAATTTAGAAATACATTTAGTGGACTGCTGAGTGAATTTGAACCGATGATAATAGGATTAATTATTGCAATAACAATTCATACGATTGGACTATTGAGAAAACCTGTTTTTCTTAATAAGTGATAAGGCAATCGAACCACCAAGAAAAATTAAAATTATAACAAGGGATATTTCAGTTGGGATTTTATAAAATTCCGAAATTAACATTTTTATCCCAACATAGAATAAAATAATAGCCACGCCATACTTTAAGTAAACAAACAAATCAACTAATCCTGCTAATGCAAAATATAAGGCACGCAAACCAAGAATTGCAAAAATGTTTGATGAGATTATTATAAAAGTATCATTTGTAATTGCAATGATGGCGGGAATTGAATCAACTGCAAATACAATGTCTGAAGATTCAATGAGCAGCAACGTTAAAAATGTCGTTGTAATATATACTTTCTTATCAACTTTTATAAAAAACTTTTTACCTTCATACGCAGTGTTTAATTTAAAATATTTCCTAGAGATCTTAATTAACCAATTATTTTCAACATCAATTTTTTGTTCACCGCCAAAAGCCATTTTATATGCAGCTAAAAGAAGAATAATGGCAAATACATAAATGATTGGGTGAAAAAGGTTGATGAGAGCAACACCGGCAAAAATGAAAATAATCCTGAAAACAATAGCGCTTAAAATTCCCCATTTAAGAATGTGAGGTTGATTTTCCGGTTTAATATCCATCACACTAAAAATCATAAGGAATACAAAAAGATTATCAACCGAAAGTGATTTTTCTATAATGTAGCCGGTTAAAAATTCAATTGCTTTTTGATGTCCAGATTCTAAATAAAAGTATAGGAAAAGATTGAAAAGCAGAGCGGTGAAAATCCATACACCGCTCCAAATAAGACTTGCTTTTAAAGTGATTTTTCCGCGCCTGTGATCGGTAACATATAAATCAATAAATAGCATTACCGCAATTATTGCGGAAAATATAAACCAGAATGAGTATTCAGTTATCAATCAATCTTTCAATTATTAGGGAAGAAAAACGCCAACAGCAATTACTGTCGTCCACAATCCATTTTTATCACCTTCGGCTGATTGAGTAACATTAAATGAGCGAACGATTTTTCCAGACATCTTATAGATATCTTCTCTTTCGCTCCAATCTTTTTCAGGATCAAATTCAACGCCTAGTGTTGAAGCCAACATTGTAGCAGCTAAATCTTCAGCATATTCACCACAGATTTTTTCCGGCTGACCGTACGGATGGTGCTCTGATAAATAACCGTAAGCACTCGTGTCTGCTGGCAAAGCAACACCAAGACTTGCAGCAATTAATCTGTTAGGTTCATTTGTGGAGTTACGAGCCATAACACAATGTGTAATTTGACCGGGTGTAATTAATTTTACACCTTCATCAATAGAAACACGTTTACAACCGATTGGAAAAATACTGCTGACAGTTACAAGATTGCAGATTTCGATTCTTGCATTTCTTAATGCAAGTTCAAAAGAGCTTAAATACTCTTTGTGTCTTCCAACACCTTTGGTGAAAAATATTTTGGTTGGTAGATACAATTGCGTCCCTTTCTGATACTAAGTTAAATGAGTTTAATGAATTTACGTTTGCCAACTTTAAGAATCATTCCTGTTTTTACAGAAATACTACTTTGAACATCGCTTATTTTTTCTCCATCGATTGAAACACCGCCTTGAGTTAACAATCTGCGTGCTTCACCTTTTGATGGTGCAAAATTTACTAAAACAATTAAATCTAAAATATTGATTTCTTTTTTATTCCCAATATTAAATTCTTCAATTTCATCAGGCAAACCTTTGTTGATAAAAATGTTATCAAATTCCTGCTGAGCAATTTCTGCTGCTTCCTGATTATGATACATTGTAACAAGAGTTCTAGCAAGTTCACGTTTAATATCTCTTGGATTGGTATTTCCATTAGACAATTGTGATTTTACTTCTACAAGTTTTTGATTAGATACATTTGTTGCTAATTCAAAATACTGGTAAATAAGATTATCCGGAATTGATAATGTTCTTCCAAATATCTGTGATGGTTCATCAGAAATTCCAATATAGTTATCGTAAGATTTACTCATCTTTTCAACGCCGTCTGTACCGACTAACAAAGGCATTGTTAAAATCACTTGTGGTTCGATTCCATACTCACGCTGGATATCTCTGCCAACAAGTAAATTAAATTTCTGATCGGTTCCGCCAAGTTCAACATCACTTTCAATGGCTACTGAATCCATAGCCTGGGCAAGAGGGTAGAGAAACTCGTGAACGCTAATTGGTTCGCCGGCTTTAAATCTTTTTGTAAAATCATCTCGCTCAATCATTCTTGCAACAGTGTACTTAGAAGCAAGTTTAATTACATTTTCAAAAGACATTTTACCAAGCCATTCTGAGTTGTAAACAATTTTAGTTTTTTCCTTGTGTAGAATTTTTGAAGCCTGTTCAAAATAACTGTTGCCATTTATTCTTGTTGCTTCAAGTGTAAGGGCAGGGCGAGTTGCATTTCTACCGGACGGATCGCCGATCATTCCTGTAAAATCACCAATAATCAATATTGCCTGATGACCAAGCTCCTGAAACTGTGCAAGTTTTCTGATGACAACAGAATGTCCAATATGCAAATCAGGTCTGCTTGGGTCACAACCAAGTTTTATATTTAATGGTTTGGACGTCTTTAATGATTTTTCAATTTTTTTAACAAGTTCATCTTCTGGAATTATCTCAACAACACCACGTTTGATAATATCCATCTGCTCATTTAATGAAGGGAATTTTACTGCACTCATTTTGTGATTTTAATCTTTCAATTTTTTAATCTTTAAATCTTTCAATATTTAATTTTGCGTTCCTGATCTCTTTGAAAATCTCTTTTAGCGATATTTGCTCTTTTATCATAAACTTTTTTGCCTTTGGCAAGTGCTATTTCAACCTTAACTCTGCCATTTTTGAAATAAAGTCTAAGCGGAACTAAAGTCAATCCTTTTTCTTTTGTTTTACCAATCAGTTTCCTTATTTCTGATCGGTTCATCAACAATTTTCTATCACGCGTAGGTACGTGATTGTTGATGTTGCCTTGCTTGTATTCACTTATGTGCAAACTTAGCAGCCATATTTCATTATTCTGAATTAGTGCGTACGAATCAACAAGATTAGCTTTTCCTTCGCGTAATGCTTTTACTTCCGTTCCAACTAAAACAATTCCCGTTTCAAAGGTTTGTATGATGGCAAATTCGTGTCTTGCTTTACGATTAACCGCGATATTTTTTTCGTCCGTTTGCTGTTTCATTTCGTTCAAATTGGAAAACAAAAATCAGCTTAAATGAGGTAAAATGCAAGAAAAGATTCGATCAGAGATAATTAAACTTTCAACCTGAAATTCATTCAAGTTTTTAATGCATCAGTCATTATATTTTCAGTTTTCGGAGCATTATAAAGAAAATACTTAAATAAAATAACGTATATAATAAATGGACTAAAAACACTAATCACTAAAAGATTTATAAAGCCAAAGCCATACACAAATAAAAATGATAGGGAAACTAAAGTCGTATTAATATAAAATGTTAAAATGAGGGATTTGTATCTTACCATAGAAACAAAATCATTTTCAATTTTTTCTTTTGTGAATGATATAAAAAACAGCCCTACTAATAGTAATAGGGCCGTTACTTCTTCAGAAACGTGATTATCAATTACTTTAAAATAATTAGTTTCAAAGTATTTAGAGTAAACTGCAAACACTTTGATGTTTAATAATTCCAGTTTAATACCAAAATAAAACCTTATAACGCCAAGTACTATTCCAAATAGAAGAATTATCCACCCATAGATTCTAAGTTTATTTGGTAATAATAATTTCAAAGAATTTTTCTTAGCAATTAGTTAGTATAATCTGTATAAAAGTATGAACTTGCTTTTGAACCGTCTTCCATTTCTATTTCAAACCACACTAATCCGAATTTATGGTTTACACGGTAAACTATATTTTTAATGCCTGGAATTTGTGGATCTTCTTCAACCTTAATTGTCTTTATATCATAAAAACCATAGGGAAAATCATCCTGATCAGTTCTTTCTGTTACAGTTCTTACAATATCCACACCTTCTGAATTTTTAATTGGATATGTATCGCCAACCTTCGCATCAAATTTTGCTATCGTGTGAAATTTACCTGATTTTGTAAAAAAGTTGTAATCTTGAATACCTTCAGAAGTGCTTTTAAATGATAGATCAACATTTATTTTTCCATTTTGATCTTTGTAATTGCTAGGAACAGCATCGTTAATCACATCTAAAGCAGGAATTTGTGTTAGATCAGCTTTAACTCTCATTGTAACAACACCGTTATTATTATTAACGATATAAATAGAATCCCCAACGTCATAATAATTATTCCCAACTTTAACAGATGCTCCAAAAGTATTTCCAACTGTATTGATCCCAATATTAGTCTCACCATTAATTACATTTGGATCACTTGACTCATCATCTTTTGGATCGCAAGAAATGAAAATCATAGAAAAAAACAAAAGTGCAAAAATGAAATGTAGAATTTTCATAAAGATCTCCCTTGATTAAAATGAATGTTGTTTTAAGAAATGTTTTCCCTTTTGTAGTGTGCCAGAAATAATTATTGTTATCGCTAATAGAAAATTAGTTTTCTGTGTTATAAAAAACAATAATCCAACTGATAATCGATAAAGCAATATTTAAAGTGAAAACGAATTACGAAATTCTATATCAAGAAATTGAACTTTATTCTCTATTTTTGCATCACAAAAAAAGTTGGACACTTAAGTGAAGTTTAAAGTATTTCTCATTTTCATAATACTCTCAGGATTGAGTTTAGCTCAGCAGTTTTCAATTGAGAGAATCGAACCACCAAATTGGTGGGTTGGAATGAAACACGATACTGTCCAGATTATGGTTTATGGAAAAAATTTGAGTGATGTTGAATTATATCCACAACATGGACCAATAGAAATTATCAATGTACATAAAGCTGAAAGTCCGAATTATCTTTTTATTGATTTGGCAATCTCACCTGAAATAAAATCCAATTACAATTTTGAAATTGGTTTTTCAAAAGGGAATCAGGATGCTGTAATTAAGTATCCAATTTATGCTCGTGAAGATTCTAAGAATAAGTTTAGGGGATTTGATCAATCTGATGTAATGTATTTGATTATGGCAGATAGATTTTGTGATGGAAATCCTGATAACAATAACATTGGAGATAGTTTAGATCAGTTTACTGCAAACGATTTGAATGGAAGAAAAGGCGGAGATATTAAAGGAATCACTTCCAAACTTGATTACATAAAAGATCTTGGAGTTACATCAATCTGGATAACACCAATGCTGGAAAATAATATGTGGATGAGTTATCATGGTTATGCTGCAACAGATTTGTATAAAATCGATCCGCGTTTTGGAAGTAATGAACTTTACAAAGAGCTTGTAAACGAGGCTCACGATAAAAGTTTGAAAATTATTATGGATCACGTTTCAAATCATATCGGAATAAATCATTGGTGGATGAAGGATTTACCGTTTGCTAGCTGGATAAACGGAACAGTTGAAAATCATCTTCCAGCAAATCACAATAAAATGACTTTCCCTGATCCGTACAGTCCGGGAGAATCCATAGATTTAACCTGGGATGGGTGGTTTACAAATTATATGGTTGATCTGAATCAGGCTAATCCATTTCTAAAAAAATATTTAATCCAAAATGCAATATGGTGGATTGAGTATTTAGGAATTGATGGGATTCGTGAAGACACATATCCGTATTGCAATCAGTACGCAATGGCTGATTGGAACAAAGCGATATTAGATGAATACCCAGACTTTAATATTGTTGGTGAAATCTGGACCGGTGAACCGGCTTACCTTGCAGCATATCAACAGAAAAATAAATTTGGTGTTCATCTTGATACTCATCTACCATGTGTTACAGATTTTGCTTTGTCTGATGCATTTCGAAATTACCTGAGCGGCAAAAAAGGTTTAGAGGGAATTTTTAACACTCTTGCACAAGATTTTCTTTACTACGATCCAAATAATCTTTTAACATTTTTTGATAATCATGATATTTCACGCGGATTATTTGTTGCGAATAATGATATCGAGAAATATAAAATTGCACTTACAATTCTATTAACAACGCGTGGCATCCCAAAAATATTTTATGGATCTGAAATCGGAATTGTTGGAGAAGATAATCACGGAACAATTCGCTCTCCGTTTCCAGGCGGATTTGAAAATGATACTCTCAATGCCTTTAATAGTTGTGATAGAACGGAATATCAGAACTATATATTCAACTTCACACAAAATCTTTTGGAATTACGAAAAAATCATAAATCACTTTCTGAAGGAAAGTTGACTCATTTTTATCCCTTCGATAATGTTTATGTTTATTTCAGGGAAACTGAAAGTGAATCAACAATGATAATCGTAAATGGCAGCGATAAAGATTCTGATGTTGATTTGAATAAGTACAAAGAGACTTTAGCAAAGACAATAAAGATTGAGAATATCAAATCGAATGAAATAATTGATATAACTCTAAACAAAAAAATAACAATTAAGAAAAAATCAGCAGAAATATTTTTGTTGATAAAATAGCACACTAACTAAGGCAAAATTTATGTTAGAAATTCAGAAAAAACTTTCAAACTCATTCTATGCAATGCTTGCTTTACCTGCGACGGCGGTTGGCTTTGCACTATCCACACAAATTGCTGCATTAAGCTGGATACTAAATAAAAAGTTTGGTTTAAATATTCACGAAGTATCATTCGTTTGGCTTGCTGGTCCGCTTGCTGGAATATTTGGACAGGTAATAGTTGGAATGATAAGTGACAATGTTTGGTTTTTAGGCGGACGCAGAAGACCATTTATTATGATGGGCGGAATTGTTGGTGCACTAATGTTTTTTGCACTTCCGGAAATCGGAGGTATTTTTGAAACCACAGGAATTACAAGCATAATATTAATCGCTTCGGTAATCGCCCTGCTTTTAGATTTATCGGTTAACGTTAAATTTAATCCCGCAAGATCAATCATTGCGGATCTTACTCCTGAAGGAAAGAAGCGTACAACCGGTTATGTTTGGATGCAAGTTATTTCCGGAACGTTTGGTGTGTTAGCATATTTTCTTTCCATGGTTTTTGGAAATGAAACACTTTTATTAATTGCTGCGATATTTGTTTTCGTTTGTTCTGTGGGTCCAATTCTATTTATTGAAGAACCAAAAGATTTGAAAGCTGATTTAGAAGAGAATGCTAAAACACATACTGTGCTTGATATCTTTAAATCAATTTTCCCTTTATATGGATTTTTAGTTTTTGGTGTATTTAGTTTGATATTTCATTTTTATCAAAATGAATTACGTGTAATTCACAATCCATTGTTGATATTAAGTTTGGCTTATACAATCATTATTGGTTTTTGGATAATTGTTCAGGGACGCAAAGCAGAATCAGACACAAATGAATTTCAAAAGATTATGCTTGCTCATACTTTTACGTGGATTGCATTTCAAAGTATGTTTGTTATGTCAGGATTTTTTATCGATAAACAAATTGTACCAAATCTTGATCTCTCAAATGTTTTTGCAAATAAATTTGCTGAGTTTTTAACATCAACAATTCAAAGTAAAGATGCTACAATAGGTAATATTGTTTCATTAGGATTTTTAATATTGAATGCGGTTGGTGCTGTTTTTCCATTTGTACTTTCTCTCATTGCAAAAAAAATAGGACGAGTAAGAACTTATACAGCAGCTTTAGCGTTTAGTGCAATCGGATATTTTTATATTGCATTCCTGGGAAAGTATGAATTTAATTTTTACCTGGGAATGTTTTTAACCGGCATTGGCTGGTCAGCAGTAATCTCAATTGTATTTTCAATTATGACTGAAAGAATAAATCAGGCAAAGATGGGATTGTTTATGGGAATATTTAATCTTGCAGTTGTACTGCCTCAAATGATGAGTCAGGGTGTTGCAAATATTATTTCCGAAACACAAAACTTTCAGTTACTCTATATTCTTTGCGGTGTGTTTATTTGTTTCTCAGTTTTCTTTTGGTTTTTTGTAAAGGAGCCAAGATCAACTGCTTTGGAAAGTGCAACACCAATAAAGAGTGGGCATTGATTTGGATAACTTTTTCGATTCAATGATTTTTACAAGATGCAGTTTCATAAATCGAGTTTTATGTGTCATTCCCGTGAAAACGGGAATCCAGAATCCATTAAATAAAATGGATTCCCACTTCTGTGGGAATGACAATTCTGAATTTAGACTTTGAAACAATGTCTTATTCTAAATTCTTATTCAATAAACCAATTAGAAAATACTAAATGATATTTTTAATTCTTGCAATGATATGCTCAAGCAGCCTGGCGCTAATACTTAAACACGGACACGTAAAAAATAATAACACTGTTTTATTAATAAACGGAAATTATGCCACGGCATCTTTATTCTCATTAGCATTTATAATATTTAAATATGGATACAATTTTTCAATTGAAGTTGTTGCATTTGGATCATTACTTGGAGTTCTATTTGCTGGAACTTTTGTTTTGTACTCAAAGGCTATAAGT
>CALLZX010000393.1 GCA_937858935.1 uncultured Ignavibacteriales bacterium
GCTTCGATAGTTAATAAAGTAAATAGCCCCAATGATCTAACAGGATCTTCAATATCTGTATCAGCCATATATGCTGATACAACTAGTTTGGGAATAGAATTAAATTTTAAATTAGATTTAGTTTCCTCTAATGGTGCATATGCGGATGGAATACAAATTATTTTTCCCTCGAATGTAACAATAATCAATGTTCCACAATTTTATGTTTCGGGAGAATATATCAATCCCGAAATTATTGGAAATGTTGTTAACCTGGGACTAGTAAATAATCAACAAACTCAAAATGGAATTTTTCAGGGTGGCGAGATATGGAAAATATACATCAGTCAATTTAACCCGCCAATATTGATTGATTGGATAGTGTTTGATGATGGTTTTGGAATACCAGCAGTAAATGCGGAAGGAAGTTCTATTATTAATTCAATAGGATTTTTAACAAGAGATGCAAAATATTGGAATGTAAAAAATGTAACGAAAGATTCACTAGTACTATCAAATCAATCGATAGTCGATGGTTATTATCAGTTTCCTCCTCGTGATCTTGAATTGAATAAACGGTACATCTATTATGATTCGCCAGTTACAGATGGATTACAGGTAACTGTTAACAAAGCACTTTATGATACACCTATAAATTTTGCTGCTTTATCCTTAAGCCCTAGCAGTAGTCCAACAAAGTTATCTTCAAATAGCAACTCAACAAATCTTGATATACAAAATTATACCATCTTCGGTGGAACCGTTAGCAGCAAAGCTATTGATATTTATGGATTTGGAACTAATGACCCAGAACTACTTCAACAAGATTATGAAATAAGATTTACAGGGGTTTGGGATTCAACAATTGTTAATTCTCAAAAAATATTTTTTATAAAAAGTGGCGGGCAAATGGCAACTATCTTTTCGGGGCCCACCCCCAACTCACTTGCAACTCATCCTCTTAATCCCAATCCCGGATTGAATAATCCTTTTTTACTCAGAATACCATTTGAGGTGTGGAATAAAAACACAGGTATGCAAGTTAATTTAATATTCAGAGATCGAGTTCAAACTCCAACAGCGGACCCATTCTTTTCCTGGAATCCTAAGAATCGAATGTATGCAGTAATTGTTAATTCACCTTATGATGCAAACACTATAATTACTGCCTCGCATTCTGATACGAAGAATGCTCTTGCAACTTGGGTGCTTCTATTCTACGGAACAAATTATACACTTGGTGACGTTGTAACCATTCAATATGCAAATCAAATTAAGTTTGGTGTTGATAAATTCTCATTCACGGCACCTCGCGGAGTGATTGAAGAGAATTTGACATCGTATAAAATTTATAATAACTATCCTAATCCATTTAATCCTGCAACTAAAATACGTTTCTTTTTACCCGAGGCAGGTTTTGTAAAAGTTGAAGTGTTTGATATTCTCGGACAACGGGTTGCAATTCTTACAAATAAAGAATTTCAATCGGGAATTCACGAATTAGATTTTAATGGTAGTGTATTTGTGAGTGGTATGTATATTTATACGCTAGAAGTTAAAGATAGATTTTTTGAAGCTAAGAAAATGCTGCTCTTAAAATAAATGATCATTGAATTGTTAGCACTAAAAAAGCGATCTTCCGATCGCTTTTTTTGTTAAGCTTTCTCATCATAAGGGCAATGGCGGCAACCACTGCCGCAGCAGTATCCTCGCTTTAATAAAAACTCGGCCGTAAGAACAGCAAACCCTGTTTCGGGATCAATGTATATATCATTTTTCTCATCAATAGCATCTTTGTGTAATTTAATTATCTCATCGTATCTTGGATAATTCTTATTCAATCTGGAAATTTTATATAAATTCTCTTTTATTTTTAAATCGGGCATAGCGTAAATAAATTCTTTCTGTGTTTTTTCAAATATAAGCAGGGAAGTGATAATTTTATAATGCCTTATATAATCACTAATAGCCATTTATCAGGCCATATTAGTAGTTATTATAAATAGTTATAAAATACGGATTGCTTATAATATTTTTGAAGTGTTAATGTTTAATCAATTTCTCTGAAAAATTTCTTTGTAATTAGTCTGTCCTGATTTTACTATACTCTGAGATTAAATAATATACAGCAAATTAATATTAAGTAGGAAATCCAATTTTAATTAAACAAATTTTTTGGTATAAGAGTTGGTAAGAATTATAAGTCATTAATTATTTAACGATATTATTATAGGAGGTTAAATGTACTTTAACAAAATACTATTGGCAGGTTTATTTTTATTTATCGCACCATCATTATTCTCTCAGAAAGACTCATCAAAAACTGAAGAAGATTGGGATTGGCATTGGGAGGAGTGGGATGACTGGGAAGATTGGAATGTTGACTTTGGATTTTCTAAAACACGTCCGGCAATATCACTACAATATGGAATTTCAGATATGAGCAGAACTGATGTTCAATCGCAATTTGTTGACCCCAATCTTTTTGAATTAAAACTTGGTTATGTCAAAGACAAAGATGCCTGGGATACTGACTATATAATAAAACAAAACTACAATTACTTATATCTTAGTAATGAATCCAATAAACTTGCAGGTAAAGAAGCTGTTGGAACTGAGATTGAGTCTGATATGTGGCGGTTTGGTGCTGGATGGTCTAGCGGATATGGATATAAGCTGGGAGAAAATTCATCTATCGTACCTTATTATTCATATGCGCTCAATTGGTCTAACATAGATTTTACCTATCCGGATGTGTGGACATTTGCTCCTGACCCTGACCAGGAGATTTTAAATCTATATGATGAATCATTCAGATTCGGTACGAGCAGCGAGGGCGGTGTAAGAGTTAAAGTAATTGAAAATCTAATGTTTGATGCCGGGTATGAAAGATCAATAGTTTTTCAGCGTCATTTGTTCTGGAAATGGGTTGGCAGTGCTTTAATAGAAGCAGCAGCACAAGGGTTGTTAGATGGATTTATAAACAA
>CALLZX010000394.1 GCA_937858935.1 uncultured Ignavibacteriales bacterium
AAAATAGCCGGAACAATTACAAAAATTATTCCGGCTCTAAAACAATACCGCCCAATAGAAGCCTCACAAGTTGCAGAGGCTATGATAAAATCTGCTAATCAAAGCATATTAGATAAAATTAAAATCTATCAACCCCAAGAAATATTTAACCTATAAAATTACTGTTGTGCAAGTTTACCAAGATTAAATCTTTTCCTATCATTTGTATCGAGATAAAGTTTTCTAAGTCTAATTGATTTTGGAGTTACTTCAACCATTTCATCATCTTCAATATACTCCAAAGCTTCTTCCAAGGAAAAGATTATTGCAGGTGTTATTTTAACTGCTTTATCAGAACCAGATGCCCGCATGTTAGACAACTTTTTGCCGCGCTGCACATTTACTTCAATATCATTTTCTTTTGTGTGCTCGCCAATAATTTGTCCTTTATAAACAATATCACCAGGATTTATAAAAAACTTACCTCTATCCTGTAATCCATCAATTGCATAAGCCGTCGACGGTCCTTCTTCCATTGAAATTATTACGCCGCTTTTAACTGTGCCAATTGAACCCTTAAAGAATTCATATTGATAAAACCGATGATGCATAACTGCTTCACCCTGAGTAGCAGTTAACACTTTTGTTCGCAGACCCATAATGCCACGTGATGGAATATGAAACTCAATCTTGTTCATACTTCCTTTTGTTTCCATCTTCATCATCTCGCCTCTGCGCTGTCCAACCAGTTCAATTACTTTTCCGGCAAACTCTGTTGGAACATCAACCACCATAACTTCAATCGGTTCAGCTTTTCTATTCTCTATCGTTTTATAAATAACTTTTGGTTCACGTATCTGAAGTTCATAACCTTCACGACGCATATTTTCTATCAAGATAGACAGATGTAGAATGCCTCTACCCGAAACTCTATATGCGTCCGGTGAAGCAGTTTCCTGTACACGAAGAGCAACATTGTGTTCAAGTTCTTTAAATAGTCTATCGCGAAGTTGGCGTGAAGTAACAAATTTTCCCTCTCTTCCATAAAAGGGAGAATTATTAACAGTAAATGTCATACTGATTGTTGGTTCATCAATCGAGATGATTGGCAATGGTTCCGGGTTTTCTGCATCAGCAATTGTATCCCCAATATCAACATCCTCTATTCCAACTATTGCACAAATATCTCCGCACGAAACTTCTTCAACTTCAAGACGATTTAACCCTTCAAAAATAAAAAGTTGTTTTATAGATATTGCGTGTATTGTTCCATTTCTTTTAATGATAGAAAGCTTTTCTGATTTTTTTAACTTGCCTCTAAACACCCTTCCAATGCCAATTCTACCTACATAATCATTATAATCTAAAGTCATTACCTGAAGTTGGACAGTTCCTTTTTTTGTAGGAGGAGCCGGAATATCATTTATAATAGAATCCAGCAATGGAGTTAAATCTGTGCGTTCATCTTTCAAATCTTTTACAGCCCAGCCATCTCTTCCGCTTGCATAAATTACAGGAAAATCCAACTGATCTTCATGTGCGTCCAGTTCAATAAATAAATCATAAATTTCATCAAGAACTTCTGCGGGCCGATTATCAGGACGATCAACTTTGTTTATTACAACGATTGGTAATAGGTGAAGTGCAAGCGCTTTTTCTAAAACAAATCTTGTTTGAGGCATCGGTCCTTCAAAAGAATCAACAAGAAGTAAAACACCATCCGCCATTTTTAACACTCGTTCTACTTCACCACCAAAATCAGCGTGACCAGGAGTATCAATTACATTTATCTTATATTCTTTAAAAGGTATGCTAATATTTTTTGCAAGGATAGTTATTCCACGTTCGCGTTCAAGATCGTTCGAATCAAGAAATCTTTCACGTACAACCTGATTTTTTCTAAATACTGCACATTGAGTTAATATCTGATCCACCAGTGTAGTCTTACCATGATCAACGTGGGCTATTATCGCTATATTTCTTATTTTTTTCATCGTTCTCCAAGTGATTAAAATTTGAGGTGCTAATTTACGTAACTATAAGCAGAACTCAGAATGGTATTTGTTCTAACTAAGCTTTCATTTAAGCTAATAAAAACCCAATATTATATTATTATTAAGTAGATTTAGTTATTAAAATTAACTATTGACTCTTTATAATAATTTATTTATTTCTATAATAAGATTTTTAATAATTATCAGAGTAATATGCGCTCTGTCTTCTCTTTAAACTTTTCAATTATCCTATTATTAAGCTTATCAAAAATAACGTTGTGTCAGCAGCAAGAAATCTCAATTACAGGTTTTGTTTCTGATAAAATTACTGGGGAGAGTTTAATTGGCACAAATATTTTGATATACAAAGACACTTTAAAATTAAGTTCAGATTTTATCTATGGTGTGGCTACAAATAATTTTGGTTATTATGTAATCCCAAAATTAAAACGGAATAAATACTACATTTTTTTTAGACATCTTGGATATAAAGTGTCAATCAAAGAAATTGATTTAAATGTCCAGGAGTCAAATCTTAATTATAATGTTCAGCTTGAACCCGAGAATATTAAACTAAATGAAATAATCGTTGAGGGTGAAAAGATTGATAAAAATGTGTTAAGTACTATAGATGTTTCACCGGAACTTCTAACTAAACTTCCGAGTATGTCTGGAGAGGTTGATCTCTTTAGATTGCTTCAGTTATTACCCGGTGTTAGCAAATCCTCAGAATTATCTAATGGATTATATGTAAGAGGGGGATCACCTGATCAGACATTAACATTAGTGGACGGTTCCATTATTTATAACCCATCGCATATTGGAAATATCGCCAGCACATTTAACTCGAATGCAATTCACGATGTTAAACTTATTAAAGGTGCTTTTCCAGCCGAGTATGGAGGAAGGTTATCAAGTGTTTTAGATATAAAATTAAGATCAGGAACAAAAGAAAAGGAAAAAGGCACATTAGGAGTTGGAGTAATAAATTCGTTCTTTAATTTTGAAGGACCGCTTGAGAATTCAGCAACTTATATGGTTGCTGGAAGAATAATGTACTATGATTTATTGCAAAATAAATTTGATAAGAATAGTACCGTCCCCAGATACACATTTCACGATCTCAATGGAAAAGTAAATTATAATTTATCAGAGTCAAGCATTATCTCATTAAGTGCAATGTACAGCTATGATAATATGTATAATCCATCCGCTGATGATATTGAATATGATATAGAATGGGAAAACTTAAATGTTGCTTTGAATTGGCTGCAAATAAATTCAAAATCACTTTTCCTTAATTCATTATTGAGTTTTACAAATTATCAATTTTCGTCTAAAATCGGGGTTGGAACAAATACAGTTAGTTCTTCATCATACTTTGTAAATCCTAATCTAACAGATTTGATATTCAGGCAAACCGCAGAGTTAAATTGGGCTATGAATCAAAAATTAAAAACAGGTTTTGAAATATCTTTTCATAATTATGATCTTTTATATAATGAATATTATGACCTAAGTTATGAACAGGATCCCTATGCTGGTAAAGATATAAATGCTGTTGAGGCTGCATTGTTTTTGCAGAATGAATCTGTATTCTTTAATTCACTTAAAACAAATCTTGGAGGAAGGTTATTTTATTTTAATGACACCAATCAACTTACTTTTGAACCAAGAATTTCTTTATCATATGAATTAATTTATGGATTATATCTAAAAGGTGCGGCTGCTGTTGCTAACCAATATCTTCATTTAATAACAAGAAATGATATTGCTCTGCCAAGTGATTTATGGTATCCCGCTACAGCAAATATTCAACCTAGCCGTTCAACCCAGTATGTTTTTGGAATTGATAAATTTTTCGATGAGGAATCTTATCAGACCTCAATTGAATTTTATTATCGTGACATGAAAAATATTTACGAATTTATAAATTCTCCAGAGATAAATCCCTTAAATAATTCGATTGAAGATCAGTTTGTTCAGGGAGTTGGCGAAGCTTATGGAATGGAATTGTTTTTTCAAAAAAGAGAAGGAAAATTAATAGGCTGGATTGGTTATACATTAGCCTGGACAAAAAGAAAATTTGATGACTTAAATCTTGGCAGAGTATTTTATCCCAAATATGACAGACGTCATGATCTTTCGCTGGCCGCAACCTATAGTTTAAATGATCAGATTACATTTGGTGCGACATTTACTTATGCAACGGGTATGAGATATAATGCACCTACCGGGCAGTTTATTTTTAATCCAATTGGTATCTCGGGACCAGCACAAGTATTATTGGATTACGATGATCTTAATACTAATAAGTTTCCTGCGTATCATAAACTTGATTTGAATTTTAATTATAAACTTAGGATGACAAAGACAGAATTAAATTTTTATATTAATCTTTATAATGTATACAACAGAAGAAATGCATATGCACAGTTTATAGTTTTTTCAGAAGATGCTGAAGGAAATGAAAAAGTAATGTTAAAAAGAATTTCACTTTTTCCATTTATTCCTGCAGCAGGAGTAAGTTTCTCATTCTAATTATATGAAGTATATAAAACAAATATTTATCTTCTTATCACTTTTATGCTTCGGTTGTGAAAATGAAGAATTACTAAATCCTGAATTAATTTATAAGCAGCAGGTTGTTGTGCATTGCCAAATATCAACACAAAGTTATTTCCCTGGTGTAATCCTTACACGTACCTTGCCGTTGGATGTTACTTTTGACATTAAAATTGCTGAGATTAAAGATGCTACAATGTATTTACGAATTGATGGATATAAAGTAATTCCATTACATTATACTGAAGACGGAATTTATGAACCACTATATGAATTTAGAGCTATTGAAAATGAGTATTTTGAATTATTTGGTCAATGGGGTGAGTATTCATTTTATGCAATAACTAAAATCCCAATTAAACCTGTTGTAAATTCTGTAGATATTAATCTTAGTGGATATTATAGTGAGGCAGATGTGACCACTTTCAAAGGTGAAGTATATTCAGCACTTTGGGCTGTTGATCAAGGCACTTTCGTAAATGCACCGGATTTTTATAGTGTATCGGTTCCTGAAACCAGTTCCGTTAACAACTCAGTTAGAGTACGCACTGCTTCATATCCAATAGAATATCAATCATCTGCTTATAATGGAAGAAGGTATATTAGAGTATATTCGTTTGATGGTTCATTTGATGATTACTTTGAAACAAAAGTTCAAAATGAAGAAATAAATAATCCTTACGTGCAAGGTTCAGGAAATACTATTTGGAATATCCATGGTGAAAATGTAATTGGAATGTTTATAGGAATGAATAAATCCGATTATCTACCTGTTAATTAAATATTATGAAATTTAAAATTATAATATACTTTTTGTTACTCTCATTATTTTCTATTAGCTGTCTAGATGATAATGTTATTCCAATCGATAAAATTGAGCTAGACGAAACAGCAACAATATTAAGATATATAGAAAGTGTTGGAGATTTTGCTAATACAGATTTAGCCCCCGCTTTAGTTTATGCTCAAGAAATTTTTTCAAGCAATTCACAGTATTATATTCTGGATATTAGAGAACCGCAACAATATATTAACGGACATATAGATGGGGCAATAAATATTTCTGCTGTACAACTTTTTAATAAAGTAGACTCGCTTTTTAATTTAGATCCTGTAAAAAAAATTGTAGTTGTTTCCCAAAATGGACAAGCGTCTTCTTATTATACCTGTCTTTTAAGAATAGCAGGATTTAACAACATCTACACATTAAATTATGGAATGGCATCTTGGAATATTTTTTTTGCAGATGAATGGCTTGGTGCTTTAGAAAATAAAGACCAATCATACACAAATATTGAATATCCTAAAAAAGCGTTTACCCATTTACCGGGTATAGAATTTCCAGCGGAAATTGTGAGTGCAAAAGAAAAGACGATATACAGAGTAAAGGAGATTATAAAAAAGGGATTTGAAAATGACATTAACTATTCTGAAAATATTTCTACAGGTATTGCAAATACCCACTTTCTAGTATGCTATGGACCAGCAAGGTTGTACAATGAGTTTGCAATAGGAGGTAAAGGGCATCCTGAAAATACTGTTTGGTTTAAAGATGCTCCTCTATTTGAATTTAGGAGCATATATAGTTTACAGACATTGCCCAATGATCAACCTATTATAATTTATAGCGGCGATGGACAATTGAGTGCTTGCATGGTTGCATATTTAACTGTGCTTGGATATAATGTTAAAACATTACTCTTTGGTGCAAACCAATTATTTTATTTAAGATTAAATTCAGAACCCGCATTGACTGAGTATATTTTTTCAATTAATGATATAATGAATTATCCTTATGTTACTGGCAACTAATTATTCTCCCACCCTTATTACAACTTTTCCAACCGTTTGTCCTGTTTGAAATTTCTTTATCGCACTTAATAAATCTTTGAATTCATAAACTTCACCAATTAACGGTTTTTCAAGATTCATTTCTAGAATATTATTCAGATATTTTTTCATAAGTTCAACTTTATCCCACAAATAAATAAGATTAAATCCCATTACGCTTTTATTTTTATCAGATAATGAAAGCGGATCAACTTTTGGTCTCGTTAAATATTTTGTAAGAACCTTTAAATAATTTGGAGAAGAATTGCCTGTTGAAAATTGCGCTGCTCCATAGACTATTATTCTTCCGCCCGCGCTCATTTGTTTAAAACTTTCTGCAAATATTTTTCCGCCTATGCATTCCAAGACAATGTCAAGATCTCTATTAACTAACCTCTTTTTTAACTTTTCCGAAAAATCATCTCCACGAACAATTACGTCATCATATCTTTCTTTTTTAAGCAGATGGATCTTCTTCTCAGTCCCAACAGTTCCAATTGTATAAGCATTAAATCTCTTAGCAATACGATTAGCATAAATTCCAACTCCACCCGCGGCAGAATGAATTAGTACTGTTGATTGAGCTTTAATATTGCCAAGTTCAATCAATGAATAATAAGCTGTTAACGATTGAACAATGAAAGCCGCACCCTCTTCAAAACTCCAATCACTCGGAAGTTTTTGAATATAATTTTTGTTGATGTTTAAATAGTTTGCATAAGCCCCAAATCTAATAGCGCCCATAATTCTGTCACCAATTTCAAACTCATTTACTTCACTCCCTTTTTTGACTATGATTCCGGAATATTCTAAACCAGGGATGAAACTTCCTTTGGGAGTTGCAGAATATAACCCCTGTATTGCAAAAATATCTGCAAAATTTAATCCAATTGCCTTTATCTGGACTTTAACTTCATTCTTTGTTGGTTCTGGCAGATTTTCAGACGACAATTTTAGATTATTAATCGAACCGGCTTTATTAATTCTATAAGCTAATCTTTCCATCATCATATTTCACTTTTTATTGATGCCCTAATATAAATTATTTATCTAATAAGATGAGAATTCAGTACAATTGTTTTAATTTTGTACTAATATTTAGTTAGCCCTATTTCATACCGAGCGTAGTCGAAGTATGACATTATTTTCAATAATACGAATATATTTTACTTGAGGAACAAATGAACGAACAACTTATTGAGTGCGTACCAAATTTTTCTGAAGGACAGCGTCCTGAAATTATTAAACAAATAACTGATGAAATTGAAAAAGTAGAAGGAGTAAAACTACTTGATCTTGATCCTGGCTACGATATGAATCGTACCGTTGTAACATTTATTGGAAATGCAAAAGCAGTTAAAGAAGCTGCATTCAACTCAATTAAAAAAGCCGCGGATCTTATTGATATGAGTAAACACAAAGGTTCACATCCAAGAATGGGTGCAACTGATGTCTGTCCTTTTGTGCCTGTAAGTGGGATAACTACTGAAGAGTGTATCGAACTTTCTAAAGAAGTAGCAAAAAGAGTTGGAGATGACCTTGGGATTCCGGTTTATCTTTATGAAAAATCTGCTACCAAACCTGAGAGAGAAAATCTTGCCAAGATAAGGCAAGGAGAGTACGAAGCACTTGAAGAAAAATTAAAGAAACCAGAATGGAAACCTGATTTTGGTCCAACTAAGTTTAATGCAAA
>CALLZX010000395.1 GCA_937858935.1 uncultured Ignavibacteriales bacterium
CTGGATTTTGAAAAGAATAACGGCAGAGGGACTGTATATGTTTCAGAGATTTTATCACCCTGGTAGCCACCGGGCCTTACTCTGTTAACATAAACTTCAGTTCTTAAAGACATTTCATTAAAGCCGCCGGCCTGAAGTATAAGATCCATTATATTCATATTGGAATTCAATACAAATTTTCCCGGTTTATTTACTTCGCCTTCAACAGTTACAAACTTATCAAGTATTTTTTCAACCTCCGAGCTATATATGTATATTTTATCACCCGGCTGCAGCTGCATATTAAAGGATTGATCATTTAAAAGTTCTTCAAGGTCAAAAGGAATTATACGCGTTGTCAGTCCGTCAGGGTTTACTCTGATAAGATCACCCCTTGTTGTAAAAGCTCTGCCTCTGAAAAACGGATCCTGCAATCCGCCGGCCCTGAACACCATATCATACAATGTTAAACTGTCTGCGTATGGTAAAGTAACATTTTGTTTTACATAACCTGAAATAGATACACTTTTTCTTTCAACAAGCTCGTATATCGAATAGATTTTCACTTCATCACGCGGTTCCAGGTTTATATTGTGATCAGCATAACCGGATAATGCTTTACCAAGATCAATAGAAATAAATTCACGGCTTTCATCTGGTCTCGTTCTTATGATGTCTGCTTTGCCAAAATAAGTTTCAGGCAATACACCTTCCGCTCTTTTTATCAGTTCACCAAGTGTTCTTACAGTATTGAATTCATAAATTCCCGGGCGGTAAACAGAACCTTCAATCTTAACAAAATTTTCCAATTTATTAAGGATAGGGAACACAGTTATCATATCTTTATCATATAATTGTATATCTGCTGTTTTCCTTAATACTGATGAAAGATCTGCATCTATAAGTTCCCTGTCTGAAGTGCTTGAAACTCTTTTTTCAAACGGTACAATCCTGTTAATCTGGATTCTGCCCGTGTATGCTGTTGCGTTTAATCCGCCTGCAAATTCGATAATCTTTGAAAGATTTTCTCCCTCTTTTAATTCATAAATAGCGGGTCTGAAAACTTCGCCGGAAATTGAAACAGATTTTTTTCTTGGGGGAATAAAGATCATGTCATTATTCTGGAGTCTAACATCACCAATTAACTGACCCTTTAGAATGTAATCATAAATATCTACTGTTGTTAAAACTTTGTTATTTCTTATAACTCTAATATCTCTTAAGCTTCCGGATGTTAAAGGTCCGCCAACAGAATACAATGCATTAAACACAGTTGCAAAACTGCTTATGTTATACCCGCCCGGCTGTGAAACTTCACCGGTAACAAATATTTTAATTGGTTTTAGTTTGCTTAGTGTAATGTCCAAAAAGATTGTCGGAGGATCTCCTGTCAGTCCCTCATAAAATTTTGAAAGATAAATAGTAAGTTTTTTTTGTAATGATTCGTATGTTGTGCCGGATACAAAAAACTGTCCTGCTGTTGGTATAAAAACATTACCTTGCTGATCAACAATAAGCTGGTATTGAAATTCTGCCGCTCCCCAAATAGATAAACGCAGATTATCGCCAGGCCCTATTATATATCCAGGATCAACTGCGCCAGTTTCAGAAGGTTCGAAGGAGGTAGGTATATTCTTGAAAAGATTATATCCAAAATATTCAAGTCCGCCTTCGGTAGGAGCGGGGGACCGATCAACAATTATTTCGTTTTTAACGACAGGAGGTGTTTGATCACCAGATGAAACAACAATGTTTGTAATGTTTTTTGCAGAAGTATCGGGTGTATTTGTTACGTTTGAAACTGCAGGAGGCAGCGGTGTGGTGCTGCCGCTAAGTATATAAGTTGCAATAAATGCATCGTAATCCATTCCATATTGTTTTGCAAGACGACGTGCATCGTCCTCAGTCATATTTCTTTTTTTTAATTCTTCAGTAACATCCGCTTTTGTCGAAATTCCTTCTTGTTTTAATCTTTGCTGTATCTGCTGTTCAGTCTGCGGATATGATAAAGCAAAAAAACCGGAAAAAAGAATTAGTGAAAAAAATAATTTCGAACTGTTCATAAACCATCCGAATAAATTAGATTATAAAGTATATTGCTTTTGCTGCTCTAAATTAAAAAAAAAAATGAATAATAATTAGCTTTATTGTTCGAATTGAATAAAAAGAGATAAGATTACGCCATCAATCTTTTAATCTTTTGAATCTTTAGTTCTTTTAATCTTTACAACTTCTTCCGTTTATCTTTGTACATTCAAAATTGAACCTGAACATTAAGTATTGAATACCGTTTTTCCATCCTTCGATCTGTACAAAGCTCTTTACTTTCTGCTCCTTTAGCATCATTAAAAGTATTGTGTGATTAAGAATATGATGCAGAACAGGTATAAGATCTTAAAGCCTTGTAATCCAGATCTTTCAGTATATCCATTTGGGCATTGTGTGGGGACGGGTTAAGCTAAAAATAATATCCTTAACACACCGGCTCTTTTGTTCCACCGGTTTATCAAACAACGCACGAAGCACAAATTACCATACATCCATACTCTCATCAATTCATATATAGCAAACCTAACCTTATTAATAACTTACTTCAAACAAAGAACCTATTATCATCATCTACCTGCTGTCAACTACTAACTGCTCAAAATTTACTGAAATCTCTTGTCTTTCTTCTTGCGTCTAGCTTCTCACTTCTCCAGTCTCACATCTTAAAGTGAGCTGCCGATTTTTACTCTTAAATTCATAAATATTGAAGTTAAACCGATGCTGCCGCTTGCCAACTTACCAACTATTGCACTGGGTCCTATTGAAATTGTACTATAAGCCCAGTAATCAAATATCTTCTGAACACTAATATCAATTACAAATTGATTTGGTCTAACAGGACTGTTGAACATGTAATCCATTCTTAAGTCAAAAACGCTTCCGCCAAGTGTCATTTCTCTTCCCATAAATCCAACGTGCATTTCATCAATAAAATCAGCAACATAAAACTTGCTCCTTAGTGCTCCCATAAATTTAACAGGATATCTAAGTTCCCAGTTCAAATAACCGCCTGTTAAAAGATAAGGCTGATATTTGATTGTACTGTCGGGATTTAGAACAATATTACCTTTATTAACAGTATTCTTAGTATATCTGTCTATTAGTGACGGATCAAATTCATCAGGTGCACTTAAATATCCTATCTCAAAGAAGTTACCAAATGGTATGGTATAGGACATTTGAAGGCCATTAGTTACAAATAAATTATTGTGATTATTTGAACTTTTCAATTCAGTCATTGCATCTATAGATGTAAAAGCACCAGCTTTAACGCCAAGTATATGAAAACTAACTTCAGCATAATTAGTCTCAAGTGCTCCAGAGTAAGGAGTTCCGAATCCTATTGAAATTCCGATATCTTTCTTTAGTGGTATTCCAAATCTTTCCCCGCCCATAATCTGGATATAAGGATTTATATAACCCAGTGTAGGGGATATCTGGAATACAGTAGGCGGATTTAATATATTATTAAACCTTAATTTATCAATAACTCTCGTAAAAAGACTACCGTAATTTATTGTCTCTTCTAAATTAAGTTTAAAGGGGTAAGTAGTTATTTTAGCACGAGTTTCAGGTTTTAATGCAAGTAAAGGATATAAACTTCCTTTAACAGAAATTGTCTGATCTGTGGCATTTCTTAAATCAACCACTATTTCAGCTTTCGGATCAGGCGGATCTATAAACAATTCTTCCTGGATTTTAATAAAAAGACTGTCATCAAGCGGTTCCATCTGATAATATAAAACCGGTTCAGTTTCTTCCTGAGCGAATAAAATATTTGAGTTGAATAGAATAAGTGTAAAGAATAACAAAGGAGCTATTTTTTTTATTTCCATTTTTCAGATTCGGATTGTTTTTGATTATTACAAAGTTAAACAATTATCAGACCGAAAAAAGCATTTATTTTTTTCTTTTGCTCAAACGGTCTGGTAATATTTACAACTATTTTCAAAATATTTTTACTATTTGTCAAGTTAAAGTAACAGTTATCAGTAATTAGTGAGTAGTAAATAAAATTATTTAATTCGGGATCAAGCAACCGAGTTATCAGCGCTAGCTTGCAAAAAAGAGCCAGTCTGAAAACTATATTCATTGTTCAGAAATCATGTTTCGCTAAAGGGAAGTTCCAATCTTTAGTCTAACATTTACAAAGAATGAAGTAAAACCGGGTTTGCCATTATTTAATGTTCCGAAGATAACGCTTGGACCAGCAGCAATTGCAGCAAAGCCCCAGTAATCAAAGATCTTTTGCACGAGAATATCGCAAACAAACTGTGGTTCACGTTCTCTGCTATGCACCAACGCATCAAACCTTAAATCAAATACACTGCCGGCCAAACTTAATTCACGGCCTGTATAACCTATGTGGATTTCGTTAAGAAATTTTGCTATATAAAATTTGCTTCTTGTAGATTCGAGGATCTTTACGGGATAACGTATTTCCCAATTATAAAATTCGCCATGAACCAGGTAAGGATCAAGAACTTTTCCATCAGGCAAAATTGCAATGCTGCTTTCCGGGCTGTACTTAAGGATTTTAGAGGAATCAAATTCGCTTAGCGTTTTGAAAAAGCCGAACTCAAAAAAGTTACCGAACGGTACAACATAATTAACCTGGTACGATTTGCCGAAATATATGTTGTTATGATTGTTTTCAAACTTGTTTTCGATAAATGTATCATCATTGCTAATTAATCCTGCACGGAATCCCAGTATATGAAAGTTAACTTCATAATAGTTTGTCTCAAGTGCTCCCGAAAATGGGGTACCTATTCCGAATGAAAAACCAATATCCTTTTTTAAGGCAAACCCAAATCTCTCACCACCCATAAACTGGAAAAATGGATTTATATATCCCAGAGTAGGGGATATCTGAAATACAGTGGGAGGATTAACGATTTTATTAAATCTAAGTTTATCTATAACTCGTGTAAATACACTACCGTAATTTATTGTTTCTGTTAAGTTTAACTTAAATGGGTACATTAGAATTCTGCCTCTTATTTCCTCATTCAATGCAAGGAGGGGATAGAGTGATCCTCTAATTGAAATTGTTTGATTCGTGTTATCTCGTACATCTACTACAATTTCAGCTTTCGGATCAGGTGGATCTATAAGTAGACTTTCCTGAATTTGAATAAACAAACTGTCATCAAGCGGTTCCATCTGATAATATAAAATCCTCTCTTCCTCTTCCTGAGCAAAGCTGCTGATAGCATAAATTAATAAGAATAACAGGTATAGTAATGTGATTTTCTTTATCATATTTAGTTATATATAGTTATTGAAAACTGGTCGCCGATTAGCAGGTTTAACGATTTAGGATAAAATTGAGTTAAGTGTTTGTTAAAATTTATCTTAAAAGTCATTAATCATCTATTTACAGGAAAGAACTGAGTATTGAATAAATTGAATTAATTAAGATTTTATAAATAGAGTAGTGTTTTTATTTATAAAAAAGTGACGTAGGGATAAGAATTTTTACACCTGTTGAAGATGAGTGTGCTTAAATAAAGAGTTTTGATTTGTGCTGTATAAGTAATCTGGAATTCAAATCAGTGATGGTATATCAATCAATTTAGACACGCATCCTCTTAATGTATGCATTTTGCTGTTTTTTTCTTAAAGTTGATCCGGGAATGTGATATAATAAAAAAGGTCTGAGTAGTTATATATATACTCAAACCTTTATAAAGAAGATATATCTAAATATATTAAATAAAATGAGTTAAAAGTAGTAACTATTAAATTATCTTTTACTACTCACTAGTTACTGATCACTAATAAAACTTACTAATCACTAGTTACAACGCCATCTTTGAGTAAGTAGTTCTTACCTGATTTTTCGCAGAATGCTTTTCCTTCAGCATCAAATTTAAGTTTCTTTCCTGCTTCAGATACCCAACCAACGACTCTGCCTGGTGTACCTATAACTAATGCATAGTCAGGAACATCCTTGGTAACTACCGTTCCTGCTCCTATCATGCAGTGTTTTCCTAATGTATGTCCGCACACAATCGTTGCGTTTGCTCCTATTGAAGCGCCTTCTTTTACTAAAGTTTTAATATAGAACTGTGCTCCAACCTGCGGATATTTACATTTTGGATCTAGTATATTTGTGAAAACCATTGACGGTCCGCAGAATACATAATCTTCTAAAGTAACACCCTCATAGATTGAAACATTATTCTGTACTTTGCAGTAATTACCAATTGTAACGTTGTTCCCAACATTAACATTCTGCCCGAAAACACATTTCTTCCCAATCTTGCTTCCGCTTTGTATATGCGAGAAGTGCCAGACTTTAGTTCCTTCGCCAATCTCAACATTATCATCAACAATTGCGTGTTCATTTACATAATAGTTTTTGTTATCGCTCATATTAATTTCCAATCGATTATTATAATAATTGTTTTCAAGATGATAATAATTTAAAACAGCAACGGATGAAATAATTCATTTACTTTTGTTACCGGCAAGTGTCTAATATCGTAAGCTGCTTCAATTGATGGTCTTGCATTTTCTATCCCGAATCCTTTTCCATTAATTATTTCTTCATAAACCTTTGTATGAAGATCTGTAAAACCTTCTGTGAATTCGAGTTCTTTTCCATCAATTGTAATTGATCTGTGAGTAGATTTACTATTATCAACAGCAAGTTTTGGAAGATCCTTACCGTCAATTGATAAGAACCACTTTACATTAGCATGCTGAAGTTCAATAAATCCGGCAGCTTTATTTGGTTCTCTTAAGAAAAGATGATTCTTCTGCACACTGCCGAACATCCAGATAAGCATATCAAAAAAATGAATGCCTATATTTGTTGCCACACCGCCTGAAACTTCTTCTCTTCCTTTCCAGGAATAATTATACCATGGTCCGCGTGAAGTAATATATGTTAACACAACATCATGTTTTTCCGTGCTTTTCTTTTTATCAAGTTCCTTTTTTATTGCTACTAAAGCAGGATGTGCACGCAGCTGAAGAATGGTATAAACTTTTTTTCCTGTTTCCTGTTCAATCTCCTGAAGCTGATCCAGGTTCCAGGGATTAAGAACTAATGGTTTTTCACAAATTGCATCGGCTCCTACACGTAAAGCCAGACGAATATGTGCATCATGAAGATTATTGGGTGAACAAATAGAAAGGTAATCAGTTTTTTCATCTGAATGTATTCTTCTGAGTTTTTCAAGATGTCTGTCGAATCTTTCAAACTCTGTAAAGAAACTGGTTCCAGGAAAATAACGATCGAGTATGCCAACAGAATCATGCGGATCAACTGCGGCTACAAGATTATTGCCAGTCTCTTTAATTGCTTGTAAATGTCTTGGTGCGATGTATCCGGCTACACCAGTTATTGCAAAGTTTTTCATTTAATCTCAATTGTTAAATTGTTTCATTATTTAAATCTGCGGCTAATAGTTTAATCAGCTTTATCCGCGTTTCTATTTTAAGCTTTAAAAAGCTTGTCAGATTTAACCCCGGCTCTTTCAAAAGCATTTCTGGTATCTAGAATCACTTTAGAACTTGCTGCAATAAATTTGTAATTATAATCAGTGTGATCAGTACTTAAGAGAACAAGATCATATTTAGCCAGGTTTTTCTTATTTAGTTCAACAGATTCCATATCGTATTGATATTTACGGGTCTTAGGAAGTTTTGGTACGTAAGGATCGTTATAATCTACTTTAGCGCCTTTCTCTCTAAGTATCTCTATTAACTTTAAGGAAGGGGATTCACGCATATCATCAATATCTTTTTTGTATGATACGCCAAGAATTAAAACCTTAGAGCCGTTTAGTGATTTCTTAAACTTATTCATAACCTCACCGGCTTTTTCGACTACATAATAAGGCATAAAAGTATTTATTTCACCTGCAAGCTCAATGAACTTTGTGCTTATTTCAAACTCACGTGCCTTCCAGGTGAGATAGAATGGATCGATAGGAATACAGTGTCCGCCTAAACCAGGACCAGGATAAAATGCCTGGAATCCAAATGGTTTTGTAGCAGCAGCATCTACAACTTCCCAGACGTCAATATCCATTCT
>CALLZX010000396.1 GCA_937858935.1 uncultured Ignavibacteriales bacterium
CTTGCGGCAGTAACGGTGCTTTATATACAACTGTTGATGGTGGTTTTAATTGGCCTGCAGGCTATCTTGTTGCAAATGCAAGTTTTTACAGTATAGATTTTCAAAATTCAGTTGGTTATACTGTTGGTGATGGCGGTGTTTTTGGCGATGACTTGATATACAAATATGATGGCAATTGGAAGAGGGAATTAACAGGGTTAAGTAATTTCATCGGGGAGCTTCAAGCCATAGAGATATTGAATTCGCAGAATATAATCGCAGTTGGCTATAGTGGTTCAGGCATTATTATTAGAAAAAAATAAAAGGATGCTGATGAAGAAATTTTTCTTGTTCTGATGTAATTCTTTTTATTTATTGGAGCGGTTTGTTTCTGGATTGAGAGAAAACTAAAAAAACCGACTCACATAATTTTTAAACACAACTCTTCGTTTGTTTCTGGTTGCAGTTTATTAACGTATTATTTTCTCTTCTCTATTGCCACCTATGCTCTTAATCACTAAAAGGATAGTAATATATTTTTTTAAAAATTTTCGCGGTAACTTAAAACAGTAGAATAAAAGTGCTCACAAAAAGTTTACACAAGTTATCCGGTTACTTTTAATAAATCATTTATAAACAATTCATAAAGGAGGCTCTTTATGTCAGAGAAAAAAATAATTGCCGTACTTGGTGCAACAGGTGCACAGGGAGGCGGATTGGTTCGTTCCATACTTTCCGATAAATCCGGCGGGTTTACAGCACGCGCACTTACAAGAAATATAAATTCAGATAAAGCAAAAACACTGGCGGCTATGGGTGCCGAGGTTGTAGCGGTTGATATCGATGACGAAGAAAGTTTAAGAAAGGCTTTTGATGGTGCTTATGGAGTATACGCAGTTACATTTTTCTGGGAGCATTTTTCTCCGGAAAAAGAAAAAGCGCAAGCGCAGTCTATAGCTAAAGCGGCTAAATTTGCTGGAGTAAAACATATAATCTGGTCTACTTTAGAAGATACGCGCAAATTTATACCGCTTACAGATGATAGAATGCCTACTCTTGGTGATGGTAAATATAAGGTTCCGCATTTTGATGCTAAAGGAGAATCCAATAAATATTTTACAGAGCAATATCTGCCCGTAACATTTTTATTAACTTCATTCTATTGGGAAAATTTTATTTACTTTGGAATGGGACCCAAAAAAGGAGCAGACGGTAAACTTGCACTTAATATTCCTGTGGGCGATAGAAAACTGCCGGGTATCGCCGCAGAAGATATAGGCAAATCTGCTTATAGTATTTTTAAAAACGGAAATCAGTTTATAGGTAAAACTGTTGGAATAAGCGGGGGACACCTAACAGGTAAAATGATGGCCGATTCTTTTAGTAAAGCACTAGGGCAGGAAGTTGCTTATAACGCTGTTCCGTTTGATGTTTTTAGAAGCTTTGGTTTTCCTGGCGCTGATGATCTTGGTAATATGTTCCAGTTTAATCATGATTTTGCGGATTATTTTTGCGGGGTAAGAGACATTGATTTTTCTAAATCAATAAATCCCTCACTTCAAAGTTTTGATCAATGGCTTGAAGAAAACAAAACAAAAATTCCGCTTGAGTAAAAATTAATTAACTTTCTAACAAAGGGATGTGGATATTGATCTTCATCCCTTCTTTTGTTTTATGCTATATTTATATCATGAAAAAAAGTATTTCTGCGCTTTTAAAAACATTTGGAGTTATACTCATTACCATGGCTTTGGTTCTTGGGTGGGCATCGTTTAACTCTTTTATAGAAAGAATAAACAACGGTTCCGGATTAATGTTTGCAGATGCAGAAATTTTTCTTGTTCTGATGTTCTTCTTTTTATTTATCAGCATTCTTTGTTTCTGGATAGAAAGAAAACTTAAAATGAATTCACATGATTTAAAATCTCTATCTATCTTTTTGCTCACTGCGGATTTGCTCTATTGTCTCTCACCATTTCACCCGAACAGTTAATATTAATTCTTTAAAAATTCACCAAAACATTATTATCTTTAATAAATCAAAAATCAGTTAAGAACTAAATGAATACAGTTTTTAAAATACGTGGTGAAAACCCATCACGCTTGGAAAACTTTAGCGATGCCGTTTTTGCCTTTTCCATTACATTATTAATGATATCGCTTGAGGTTCCTAAAAACTTCACTCAAATTCTTGAACTGTCCGATGAACTTATAGCTTTTGCCGTTACTATAATTCCTCTTTTTATTATCTGGCAGCAGCACCGTATGTTCTTCCGCAGATATGGGCTTGATGACAATAAAATACTAATCCTAAACACAGCGCTTTTGTTTATAGTTCTCATATTCATTTTTCCTCTTAAGTTTCTTTCGCTTTTTCTTGTGCGCTTTTACAGTTCATTAGTGTTTGGCACTCCCACAGTATTTGGTATTATGATAAACGGAGAACAGGTGCCGATGCTTATGGTTTATTACGGCATTGGTGCGCTTGGTCTTGTTTTTATTTTCTCGCGATTTTATAAACACGCATTAAATAAAAAAGATGAGCTTGACCTTAATGCATACGAACTAAAACACACGGAATATTATAAACGATTGTTCACACATCTTTGTTTCGTGCCAATAATCTCTATTGTTTTTGTGCTGGCCATAATGTTCTTTAATATTACAATTGCAAGCATTGGTTCCGGTGTGTTGTATGCCCTGACAGGTGTTGTATTTATTATTAACCAGCGCTGGCTCAAAAAGAATTCCACGCCAG
>CALLZX010000397.1 GCA_937858935.1 uncultured Ignavibacteriales bacterium
TATATATCTCTTCTAATGCACGATTGTTAGTTGCACGGAAATATTCTCCGCCAGCCAAGTTTGCAATCTTTTTCAAAATTACTTCATCAATTTCAACCGGAACCATTTGATATCTTGTACCAAAAGGAGTTTGAACAGGATATGGAGCTTCACCACGAGTTCCAACGCCAATAGTATAAATTCTTATTCCAAAAGTTGAAGCAATTTCAGCAGCAGAAATAGGATCAACTTCTCCGGCATTGTTAACGCCATCAGTTAATAAAATTATCACACGACTTTCAGCATCGCTGTCTTTTAATCTGTTAATTCCATTTGCAATTCCATTTCCTATTGCAGTTCCGTCTTCAATCATTCCGGTTTTAATATCACTAAGAAGATTTCTTAAAACAGAATAATCAATGGTAAGCGGACATTGAGTAAATGCTTCACGAGAAAAAATTACTAACCCAATTCTATCTGTTGTCCTTCCCTTTACAAAATCATCAATAACATTTTTTGCAGCTTCTAAGCGATTTGGTTTAAAATCTTCAGCAAGCATACTTCCGGAAATATCCAGCACCATTGAAATATCAATTCCTTCCGCATTAACACTTTGTCCTGCAGAAAAATTTTGGGGTCTTGCTAAAGCAACAATTAAAAATCCTAAAGCTAACATTCGTAATGCAAAAGGTAGATGTCTTAATTTTTCCTTAAGAGTCGATGGAATATTTTCAAATGCTTTCAAAGATGAATAAGAAATTGCTGCTTGTTTTTTTCTTCCTTTCCAAACATACCAGGCCGTAAGTAAAGGAATAATTGCAAGCAAAAATAAAACCCATGAGTATGCAAAAGTTACGTTACTGAACATTTGCTTCCTCATTTACAGTTTTTAATTCTTCCTCTTTATCCAACTGTGCTGTTCTTTTAACAATATGCTTTGCTTGAGTCATCATTTCGTGGTTTACAATTTCAAGCGGAGTAAACTTAGCAAACTTTACAAGATCAGCATTATTAAAGAATTGAGAAGTTATATCTAATACTTTTACTCCCAACGGATGTTTACTCAACAGATTTAATGATTCAGTTGTTGTACTTTCAAGTGCTGGTAATCCAAATTGTTTTTCAAAATATTCACGAATGATGTCAGTAATTCTTGAATGATAATCTTTAATAAATCCTTTTTGCCATAATTGCTCTTTTTCTAACTCATCTAACTTTTTCAAGGCAAATTGATGTGAAAGAAGTTTTTCTTCTTTCTTAACTACAACATCTTCTTTTTTCTTTTTGAAATATTTTCTGTAAATAAAATAATAAACGATCACAGATATGATTGCAAACGCAATTAAAATATAAATCAGGAATAAATAATCAAACAATTTAATTGGCGGCTTTATATCCTTAATCTCTTCCTGCACATTAACATCAAGCCTATGAACATTGAATGAAACAGGGTTTGATAAAATCGTTTTCAAAGTTGAATCACCTTTTGTTCTATATTCAACTTTAATTGGAGGAATTGTGACAAGAGCAGAATCAAATCTTGAAAGCACACACAGATATTTTACAGTTTTGGCCGTCCCGGTTTCTTCAGGAGTTGGTCCGTTTATTCCAAGTACATCTATATTTTTTAGTGAATCTCTAAAGAAAGGATTTATGATATAAACATTTTTATCCATTGTTATGATAAGTGAGTATTGAATTTGATCACCAATCATGTAATCACTAGTATCTGTAGAAGCAGTTACGGTTATCTCTTGCGCAAATAGAGGAGATAAAAAGAATTGTAGAATCAGCAAAAAGAAAATTTTCTTTACCATCGTTTCTCACGTCTTCTAAAAAACTGTACAAGCGGTTGAATATAATTTGAACCAGTCGTTACTTCAATTTTATCAAGTCTGCTTTTAACAAAAATAGAATTGCGAAGTTTTTCTCTTTCCTTTCGATCAAATATCATTCGCTCACGAACTCTTCTACTGCTTGTATCGATCCATCTTTCGGCACCTGTTTCTGCATCTGCAAGTTTCACTAATCCAATATTTGGGATTTCTTTTTCACGTCTGTCATCCAGAACAATTCCAATTAGATCGTGTTTTCTTCCAACTATTCTTAAAATTTTTTCGTAACCTTCATCCATAAAATCAGAAATCAAAAATGCAATGGATTTTTTCTTGATTGCATTGTTCATATACTCAAGTGCGCCGCGAATATTTGTTGATTTACCCTCTGGCTCAAATGAAAGAACTTCACGGATAATTCTTAAAACGTGCTTTTTACCTTTTCTTGGAGGTACAAATTTTTCAACCTTATCCGTAAATAAAATCAATCCAACTTTATCATTATTCTTTAAAGCGGAAAATGCAAGAATAGCGCTTAACTCCGCAGCAATTCTTTGTTTTGTTTTAGATACTGAACCAAACATTAATGAGCCGCTCAAATCAACCATAAGCATTACAGTAAGTTCTCGTTCTTCTTCAAATATTTTAATGTAAGGATGACCAAAACGAGCAGTTACATTCCAATCAATATTTCTGATATCATCACCATATTGATACTCGCGTACTTCAGAAAATTCCATTCCGCGCCCTTTGAACACAGAATGATATTCACCTGAAAAGACCTGATTAACAAGTCCTTTGGTGCGAATCTCAATTTGTCTAACTTGTTTTAAAAGTTCTTTAGTTAACATCTTTATGGAACAATAACTTTATTCAAAATTTCCTGTATAACGTTTTCACTTGTTATTTCTTCGGCTTCGGCTTCATAAGTAACAGCAACGCGATGACGTAGCACATCCAAGCAAATTGCTCTAACATCTTCAGGAATAACATAACCTCTGCGTTTAATAAATGCCATAGCTTTTGCACCAAGTGCAAGATTTATTGTTGCTCTTGGCGAAGCACCATAACTAATTAGCTCTGCAAGATTATTTAATCCAAATAGTTTAGGATTACGAGTTGCAAATACTATATCTAAAATATACTTCTCAATTTTTTCATCGATATAAACTTCAGTTAGAAGATGTCTCGCTTTTAAAATTTCTTCTGGTGAGATGACAGGATTAACTTTTGTTTCAATCATACTAATGTTTTGGCGCATAATCGCTAACTCTTCAGCACGTTCAGGATAAGTGATTACAACCTTTAACATGAACCTATCAACCTGAGCCTCAGGTAAGGGATAAGTTCCTTCCTGCTCAATAGGATTTTGGGTAGCAAGAACTAAAAAGGGTTCTTCAAGTTTAAATGTAGATTCACCGATTGTAACCTGTCTTTCCTGCATCGCTTCCAACAACGCACTTTGCACTTTTGCTGGTGCACGGTTTATTTCATCAGCGAGAATAAAATTTGAAAAGATTGGGCCCTTACGAATAAGAAAATTACCATCTTTCTGGTTATATATTTGTGTTCCGATTAAATCGGCCGGAAGAAGATCAGGTGTAAACTGAATTCTTTGAAACTTTGCCTTCATTGCCTGTGCTAAAGTTTTTATGGCAAGTGTCTTTGCAAGTCCTGGAACACCTTCGAGTAAAACGTGTCCGTTGCCAAGTAATCCAATTACAAGTCTTTCAACCATTACTTTTTGGCCAACAATAACTTTACCGATTTCACTCATTAGTAAATCAATAAAAGCACTTTCGTTTTTTATCTTTTCATTTAATGCAACAATATCCAAGGCGGAACCTCATTATTTATTAAATACTAGAATTTTTAAATTTAATTTTGATTAGACGCCGCCAAACATATAAATGTTGCATTTTTTATGCAAGGAATTTTGGCTGGAAGGAAACAAAAAAGGACGGCAATTACACCGCCCTTGAATATTAAATAAAGTTAATATTTGAAATTATTTTATAAGGATCATCTTTTTTGTTGATGTAAAAGATGGAGAATCTATTCTATAGAAATAAACGCCGCTTGAAAGCTTGCTAGCATTAAAATCAACTGAATGATTTCCTGCAGTCATTTGACCATTTAACAATGATGCGACTTCCTGACCAATGCTGTTAAATATTTTCAAGGTAACATTTGTTTGCTCAGGAATACTGAATTTAATTGTTGTACTTGGGTTAAATGGATTTGGGTAGTTTTGTTCTAAAGAGTAAACCAAAGGTATTCCATTCTCATCATCATCAACACCAACTGGGGTGTATAAATTGTATGAACAATAAGCACCAACTCCAGAACTGCTAGACCATACGACTAAACTCGAATCTGAAGTATTGCTGTTAATATATCCAGCTTTTATTCCGCCAAAGTTTATATCACCTAAAAGGAGATCATCAACTTTGATTGAGGTATTATAAGTTGAACCAGCAGTATTTGTTCGTCTATATCTCATTTCACCATCGGAATTAACCCAAGAAAAGACAAAACCACCATTTGTGTTTTTAATTGATTGTAAATCGATTAAAACAGGTGATTGAGCTGATGTATATTCCGGATACGAAGCAGTAAAATTAGTTAATGAATCCCCACCGGTGGCAGAATATTGACATCTATAATCCCAATCTGGACCAAAAAATCTTCTATATCCTATACAAAGGTTTGGATTATTTCCATTTGCAGCAATCTTTGCACTTAATACATTCTGAGTTTCAATCATTGTTAACCCTGTAGGTAATGTAGCACCATAATCATCGGAAAAAGCTAAATATAATTTTTTGTCTGTAAAAAAACCTTCATGGTTATATACTGTATACAGTCTATTAGTATTTCCAACTCTTGTATAAGCAATATCCTGATACAAATAAGTAGATGAAGAATCTATTGAGTTCCAGTAAAAACCATTCAAATTATTCGGGCTTCTATATGTGATATCAAAAGTAGTAAATGGAGTTGTAAGATAAGCATACCATAAAGATTTCTTTTTAAGTCCACCAGGCATTAGTGAATCACGAGCAACTGATAAATATATATATACTGAACTACTGTATTGAGTATTATCACTAGTAATTTTGGGGTTATAAGTAGAAACACTATCATTTGTAGCTGTGCCTGCAGAATAGTGTGTGGAATTTACTATTCCAGTTACTATATTGAATTTAGCAATCTGACTAAGTGCATGTCCATTATAATTGTAACCAGCTACTGCAAAAACAAGAGTATCAGTACCATTTGTAATGGCTTCAATATCTAACTCTCCTGCTCTATAATCAACTGTTGTAGCAAATCCGTTATATGTACCTTTTAGTACCCAGTTTATACCATTATCATACGATATATAAACTTTTAACATATCACCTCCACCAGAAACATATTCGGTTACTGCAGCAAAAATTGCTGAAGTTCTATTGGAGCTGAAAGTTGCAACTGACCAAAAGGCACCACCCTGAACTGTTGAACGAAAATAATTAGGTGCATAAAATGGAGTTTCATTAGCGGTGAAATGTTGCTCGGTTTCTAACATACCCGCATCTACTGGATTAGTAAATCCATCACTAAGATACTGTATGCCGTCAATTTCATTAAGCTGATCTTGAATTCTGGATGAACTGATCAAATCACCATTTATTCTTGCTTGATCAAGTTGAGTAAGTAAATTTTGTTTTTCTATACTATAATTGAATTCGGTTGGTCTTACCGATGTAAGAATTGGATTCTCCGTTGAACCACTACCATTGGAAAAGAAATATTGAACAGTTTCATTACCACCTGGTTTATCCTGAGTAAAAGCAGGATAACTGGAAACTGCGACAATAAAAAATGTAAAAAACACTATAAATTTTTTCATTATGCACCCTTAGATTTGTGAAACAGATTTAGTTAGTTTAGTATAAATTATTATTCGAAATTTATGCTCATAGGAAAATTTTAATTAGCTGGGCTAATTGATAATAAAAATAAAAATCATAACAAATAATGATTGTTAAATGTTTATAAATATTAAAAGTTTAAATTTTAGTTCTAATTTCGGATTAGTGCTGATTTTATTATTATTCATCAGCGCTATACTTTCCCCAATTTTATGCCAATCAAAAAAGATCGCTATCATAACAATTACTACAATTAATGGAAAATTTGACCGAAAACAATTTGAACAATTTACAAGTTTGCTAAATAATGAAGTGGATCTTAATGTCGCTATAATTTATGGAGAATGGAGTAAACAATATTCGAATGAAGAATTGGCACAAATTCAATCTGCTTTAGAAAATCTAAAAATACCTTTTAAATTGATAGAAAGACATCCTACTCAAATAGGCAGTACGGATTTTCATCAGCTATTTGATGAGATTTTTGAGAGTAATGAATTTGTTTTGGTGGATAACAATAGAATGATTCTGGGAATAAATGCTACTATCCCAAACTTACCCGAAAATGGTTTCGTTCAAGTTGAAATTCTAAATCAAATCTCTGAAGAAACTGATCTAGCAAAAGTTAAAAATGTTTTTATCATTTCTAATCAATCATTAAACCAGATTCAAAATTCCACAAACCTTTTAAACTTGTTTAAAGATAAAAATGTCTTTTGGATTTATTCTGCGGATAAAAAATTAATCTCGCAAGTAAATCCAATAAATAATGTAATTGAGATAGCATTACCATCAACATTTACTTCAGAATCACTTGGTTATTACTTGTTAGAGGAAAAATCTGATTCGATTTTTTTAATTAATAAAAAATTAAAAAATACCTCTACAGATATTCAATTGGCATTAGCATTTAAAGATGTAAAGAGTATAAACATTACAAAAGACACTTTGGCAATCGATACGAGTCTTACCAAAGTCTTTGAAAAAGAATATTATTCCACTTCCAATACATTTTCAATCAATTCTAATAATCGAATTTATACTTTATTAAATAATGGTCTTTTATATCTTAACGATAACAAAGGGAAGGAATTATTTGCAACAGAATTAATTGGAAGAATTGATAACAATCCAGTTCTTTATAAGGACTTACTATTAGCAGCAACTGTCGAAGGAGACCTTTATTCAATAAATTCAAATAATGGTGAAATTTTACAAGTTGTTGGTATTGGTGAACATATCACTTCTGACCTTTCAGTAATTGAAATCGTAAATGGAAATACCAAAATTATTGGAGTAGTTTTTGGAACTTCTATTGGAAATATTTTTTGTTACAATGCATTTACATTTGAGTTGCTCTGGAAGAAAAATATTTCTAAAAACTCAATAATTTCTAAGCCGGATATAGCTAAAGATAAAATTGTATTTATTAATTCAAACTCTTCAATTTATTGTGTTAATTCGAAAACAGGTTCCTTGAATTGGAAATTTGAGTTTTCTGATAAGAGAAATTCCTATGCAAATAATTACCCAATCTCTGATGGTAAAAATATTTTCTCGCTATCTCCAGATGGAAATCTTTTTGCGATTGATGTTTTACTTGGTAAGAAGAGCTGGTCAATAAACACTAAGGGCGTGTTGAATCAGTTTTATCTCAGTTCTGATAAACAAAAATTATTTCTAATGAACAGTAATGGTGTGATGACAACTTATTCAGTAATAGATGGCGGCGAAATAAGAGATTTTGATTTTAAGAAATCTAGAATATTTTCTTTCATTATTGCTGAGAATCAAGGAAACTCATTGGTAGGATTTTCAGATGGTTCTTTATACATCATTGATGGTAAATTTAATTATAGGCTATTAATTTCACCCACTCAAATTCCAATAAGTTCCATCAATGTGATCCATAAAGATGAATTTATACTAAAAGACATCAACGGAAAGATTACATTTTATAAAATCAATTAACTAAAAAATGAAATCAAGATTTAAAGGTATCATATTCGATGTTGATGGAACATTAACATTCACTAATCAACTTATTTTTGATTCATTCAATCATATCACAAAAAAATATCTTGGAAGAAGCTTTGCCAATGATGAGATAATTGCATTATTCGGTCCGACTGAAGATGTAATTCTGAAAGAAATGTGTAAAGAAGAGTATGAAAATGCACGTAAGGATTATTATGCATATTACAAAGACAACCATGATATTGCTCATTTATATGAAGGAATAAAAGATCTAGTAATTGATATTAACAAAGCAGGAATACTACTATCGATCTTTACAGGGAAAGGAAGAACATCAGCATTAATAACCTTAGATGAACTTGGGTTAACTGATTACTTCGATATGATTGTTAGCGGTGATGACGTTGAAAACCACAAACCATCCCCTGAAGGAATAATTATGTTCCTAAATAAACATAATCTTAATCCAAAAGAAGTATTAATGATTGGCGATGCACCATCTGATATCATTGCTTCAAATGAATGTGGTGTCGAAATTGCTTCAGTTGTATGGGACAGTTATGCTGAAGATGAAGTTCGAAAATTGAATTCTAAAAATCTTTTTCACTCTGTTGATGAGCTAAGAAATTTTATTTTTAAAATGTAGGGAACGGTCTCCCGACCGTTCCGATTTTTTTTATTCAGTTAAAACTTAAACGGATAGATAAAAGAAATCCTTGGTTCTATTCTCTTCTGCGGTTCAAAAGAAATTATTCTATCATCATTGCCACGAATCGGAGTATAAGTCCAACTATAAACTATGGAAACTAAAATATACTCAACAGGCTTATATCCCGCTTCTGCAAAAAGGTATGATCTGTCATCAAGTGTAAAAATATCTTTTTCATTTTGAATATTTATTTTATCATATCCGGAACGTAAAACAATCGGCGCACCTTCAGGTTCAAACGCTGCTCTCAAATTTAATTCACCACTCTTGGAATATTTGTCTAATCTCTGATAACTTCCGTAAACATCAAACAAGTTAAAAACTCTAATTAATAGATCGCCATACCATCCCTTTGTATCTTCGTTAAACTCAGATAGCATTTTTGCTTTGCTTGTAAAAGTACCGGCAGAAGAATCAACCTGAAATCTATTTATTTCATGCAATGTATTAAAATATGCTGGAACATATTTACCTTGATTAAATCTTCTTTCAAGCTTTGCTGAAATATTTAACAATGAACTGAGATCAAAATCAAACTTAACACCGGTGGCGATACCGCTACCAAAATCAATGATCTTTGCGTAATCAATATAGAGCGTAATATCAGTTACACTAGAGTTTAATAATGGCAATCCTACATCAAATCCTACTATACTTAAAGATCCTAAATCTTCAGTTACATTAAATTCTTTTTTCACCGGATCATAGTTTCCATTTACAATACCTGCATCTTTATTCATATCGGAAGCGTAAGAAACACCAACTTCAAGGTTACCGATTACTGGGATTTCGGCAGCAGGTGAAAACTGTAATGGGCGCACATATCCGCGGATTGCAAAAACACCTTGGGGAGAGAACGAACTGTAGATTGATTCAATCCCAAATTTTCCAAGATCAAGATCGAGTACTAAACCAATTCTTCTGTTATCATAAGTTGGACTGTTATTGTAATGCTGCATTATACTTCCATGACCAAGAGTATAATAATCTAACGCACCAACTTTTATAAAAACAGGATCGTTTTTCAATCCGTACCTAACGTATCTTATAATGCTAAGGTAATCCGAAGTCTCATTAAAATTTTCTGTTCTTAGTTTTCCTTCAGAATCAAAATCGAGATTTAAATCAAGACCTATTCCAACTTGCGAAAATGAAACTTCAGGCCTAAAACTAACCCGATAATATGGTTTACCATCTATCCAGTTTATACCCATTCCACCGGTCATTATTCCTTCATCAGGTCTTGG
>CALLZX010000398.1 GCA_937858935.1 uncultured Ignavibacteriales bacterium
GTCTTCATACTCAAATGGACGGAGCTTATACTCATCTGGATTGCCCTAATACTCAGATGGACGAAGCTCATACTCATTTGGATTGCCCTAATACTCAAATGGATTTACTTAATAGTCAACCAATAGGAAGCATTATGAAATAGAAATATAAAATTAAAGGCACGATTAACATCGTGCCTTTTTTATTTGAAATGTGATTACAAGAATTAAGATAAATCTTCTTAATTTTACATAGACAATAATTACTGACTATGTTTATTCACTTCACATCCACGCAGGGGCGTTTATGAAAAAAATCTTTTCTGTTTTCTTAATCTTGTTACTCTCATCAATTACTTTTTCTCAAATTTTAGATGAACAATATTTTAAGGATAATCACGAAGTTTATTTTAAGTTCACAATTTCAGATCGGGCAGAATTAAATACTCTTACTCGTATTATCTCAATTGATAATCTTGAAGGCAATATTGTTTATGCTTATGCAAACGAAACAGAGTTCCGTGAGTTTGAAAAACTAAATTATACATACACAGTGTTAACTCATCCCGGCAAATTGATACAGCCCGAAATGTCATCTGATGTTAAAGGAATTACCGCGTGGGATGTTTATCCCACTTACGATGCATATTTAGCAATGATGTACCAGTTTCAATCAACCTATCCCAATCTTTGCAGAATAGTTGATGGCGGTAATTCAATACAGGGAAGAAAAATATTATTTGCAGTTATTTCTGATAATGTTACTCAGCACGAAGCAGAACCACAGTTTATGTACACATCTTCAATTCACGGAGATGAAATAACCGGTTATGTATTAATGTTAAGACTTATAGATTCATTGCTCACCACATATGGAACCGATTCCAGAATTACTCAGCTTGTAAACAATGTAGAAATATGGATAAATCCATTGGCAAATCCGGATGGAACGTACAGAAGCGGTAACAGCACAGTTTACGGTGCAACCAGAGGTAATTACAACAACTATGATCTGAACAGAAATTTCCCTGATCCAATCTATGGTGTTAATGCAAATCAGCAGATAGAAACCGGAAGATTTAGAGCTATTGCAGAAGCAAATAACTTTGCGCTTGTTGCAAACTTTCATGGCGGTACTGAAGTCGTAAATTATGCCTGGGATTCCTGGACAAATGAGTATCCAGATTACAAACATCATCCTGATGAAGCGTGGTATCAATACATCTCACATTTATATGCAGATACTTGTCAGGCAAACGCTCCCGCAACGTATATGAATGGATACGATGATGGAATTACTAACGGAGGAGCTTGGTACATTATCAGCGGCGGTAGACAGGATTATACAAATTATTATAGATGGGGAAGGGAAGTAACGATTGAAATTTCTGATACAAAGCTTATTCCTGCAGCGCAGCTTCCTGCTCATTGGAATTATAACAGAAAATCTTTAATCAAGTATATGGAAGCTGTTTTAAAAGGAGTTAATGGGTTAATCACAGATACACTCGGCAATCCAGTTAAAGCAAAGATTACAGTTCTTAATCACGATGTAGATAATTCTGAAGTATATTCAGATTCGACAGGATTTTATTTGAGAATGCTTGCACCGGGTACTTACTCATTAAAGTTTGAAGCGCCCGATTTTTATACACAAACTATTAATAATGTTGTTGTCGGATCTTACAATTCACAAACAGTTTTAAATGTTGAACTTGTTTCCAGCATTATTCCAGTTGAATTAGTTTCATTCACTTGCTCAGTAAATGAAAACGATGTTACTTATTCTTGAATATTTAAGTCTCACTCATAATATAATTTGAGTTTCAATTAGATAGAATGCAAAGAAGAATTCTACTTGGAGCAGGCTTATTCTCTACCTTTTTCTTAGCTAAAGAAAGGAAAGCAGAGTGTTGTGGTATTATTGGCATCCTATCCTAAAAGAGAAATAACATTGGATAGTCTTTATCTATGGGAGTCGAGTT
>CALLZX010000399.1 GCA_937858935.1 uncultured Ignavibacteriales bacterium
ACTTGCACAAAACCAATTTTCTCCACCATCAGTCGTCTTAAACATAGCGTTGTTGATAGCAGGAGGGTACAATGGGATAGCCCACCCATTATTTTCATCTATAAACTGTACATAGGGTATGATGTGAAAACTATAAGGGTTATCTTCAAAAAACCACGCAGATCCCTGAGCAAATAGACTTGCATTAAAATAAATAAAGAAAATAAAGATTTTGTTCATTTTACCACCATCATTTTTTTTGTTTCAACAAACCCACCAGCTTTTAATTGATAGAAATAAATTCCACTTGGCAATGTAGAATTTACAATGTACAATGTAGAATGATTTCCTGCATTCTGAAATTCATTTACTAATGTTTCTACTTCTCTACCGAGTGCATCAACTGTTTTTAATGTTACCCAACTACTAACTGGTAACTGCCAACTTATTTTTGTACTTGGATTAAATGGGTTTGGGTAGTTTTGGTCTAACTTATATTCAGTTGGAATTGGATTTTGTTTTTCTTCAACATCAACAACATTTGTTGTATCGCCGTAAAGCACTCTATTAATAACACAGCCTTTAAGAATATTTTCACTTCCATAAACCTCATTAAAAAAAGTATTTGCTAAACCAAATCCTTTTATTAGAATATGCGAACAAGTACAAATCGCTGCCTCCAAAAACATCCTCTGATAAGTATCAATTCCTAAATAATCAATTGGCTGTTGGTATTGCAAAATGTAAAATGGTTCATTAGGCGCACGAGGATAAAAAACAATATCTCCATCTTCGGCATTTAAATTATGGAAGATATATTCTTCATTTAATTCTTCCCAATATCTGTAAATTAATCCCGTTGCTGAATCAACTCGTAAATACATTTTCGGAGGAAATACAACAGCAGAGATCAAATCATTTTCAATAACAAAATAATTTTTATTTTCTATAACTGTGTCATTTACTACTTCCATATATTTTGTACCTGCAAATTCATAATGAATCCCATCTATCGTATAGCTATCGTAAGCCCAAATATTACCAACTGCCAGTGGAAACCATCCATATTCTTCTTCGGGAAATGGAAGTGATTTTATTATTGTGGTTGAATCCGGAGTAACCTTAAAAATCATATTCTTTGAAGCAGCATAAATAATTTCTGAGTTTGGTTTTTTGTAAATGCCAACTAGTTTGCTTGGTAAAGATTTAAACTCAGAAAATGAATACCCATTATTAATTGATTTATAAATTTTTCTTCCGTCAGCCAGATATAATACTCCTGATTGTGTTGAATCGATTGTAACATAAATTGGATTTTCACTTTGATAAGTTTTTGTCCACGTAAACGCACTGCCTTTGTTGTTTGAAACATTTAATGAATATCCACCGTGAGTCCAGTTAACGCGATAAATATGAAACTGATTAACATCAAATAACATCTTTGAATAAATATCAAATCCAACATATGCGGTATCTACTACTCCACCATTTTTACAAAATTCTAACTCTTCATCAAACCCGAACATAACCTCATCATCGAAATCTGCTAATGCAATCGGGATAAAGTTCGCTACTAAAGGAATAGAATCTAATGGAAAGGTATAACCGCCATCCCAACTTCTTATTTCTCCGCCACCGCCAAATACAAAAACTTTTTGTGCATCCTGTTTTGAAATATCAACTTTTGTAAATCCGTCAACTCCTCCAAAGACGATGGAATCATTTCTCGCAATGTATGAATGGTTATCAGGATTTATCTGATAACCCACATTCATAAAATTGTTTTCATCGTTTGGAAAGAATTCAAAATCCAAAACAGCTTTTGCAATTTCTCCACTTGGATAATTGATGTAGTAAGCCTGGATTAAAAGTGTTTCTGAAAAAGTCTGTGTGTTAAATTTATATACTGGATTGAAAGCAATAAAATCTTCACCAAGTCGATAAAGAAGTAATGTACTGCCTTGATCATCTTCAATCCCATCTAAGGAATGAAATTGTTGAGAATAAAGTGAAGTGATTGAGCAGATAACTAAAAGAACTAATACTAATTTTCTTCCAAAAGCTCAGGAATTCGTAAAATGTAACATAAAACCTCCCTAATGTCTTTTCAAACTTAGGAAATGATTTTTAGAAAGGAAAGCTAATTACTTCTTTGTCTAAGTATCTCGAAAAGTAATATTCCTGTTGCGACAGAAACATTTAGTGATTGGATTTTTCCCCTCATAGGAATGCGAACAAGATGATCGCATTTATCGGCTGTAAGTTTTCTTATTCCTTTTTCCTCGTTGCCAACTATAACAGCAATAGGAACTTTGTAATCGACTTTTGTGTAATCTTTTGCACCCTCTAGATATGATCCAACAATCCAGAAACCTTTTTGCTTTAGTTCATCGATTGTTTGTGCAAGATTATTTATTAATGTGATCTTAACATGTTCACTTGCACCTGCAGATGTTTTAACTACGGTTTCATTTATCGGTGCCGAATTATTTTTTGTAATAATAATTCCATCAACTCCGCTGCAGTCCGCACTGCGCAAAATTGCACCAACATTGTGTGTATCCTGAATTGAATCTAAAATTAAGAGTAGTGGATATTGGGATTTTTTTGATTCGCTAATAATCTCGTAAAGATCATAATACTTCTGTTCAGATTTTGAAGCAGCAACACCTTGTGCAATTTTACTTTGTGTTATCTGTCTGAATTTTTCAAAAGGAACTTGATTTACTTTGATTCCTTTTTTCTTTGCTGCAACACGAATCGCCTCAATGATTCCGCCTTCCTGTCCGAACAAAATAAATACCTGCGAAACTTCTTCATCAGAATTAAGTGCTTCTAAAACCGGTTTCCTTCCAATAATCAGACTCACTTGCTGTATTCCTTTGAGTATGTGAATTTTTCTTTATCAATTTCGAAAGTGCAGAATTTACTATTGTTTTTTTTCTCAGGTAAAAATTCGTTTACTATTTCAATTTCTTTTTTGAAGATGTTAAAGTTTATTAGCGCGCTGTTAATGCTTCCATCCTGTTTAAGTATATTCACTGTAAACTCACCGAACAAATCCTCAAAATCAATTTCAACATTTGCTGGTTGCACTTTTGCCATATAATCGTTCAAAGCTGTTAAACCGAGCAAACTAATATCAATTGTTTTTTTCTCTTTGCGTGCTTGTGCGGTAATCTTATAATTAAGGAAAGAAAATATCTTTAAGGTTTCAATTTCAAAACGGTATTTCTGTCTTCCGTTTGTTCCATCTTTATGAAAATAAATTTTACAGTTAAACTCAATTTCGGTTTTCTTTTTTGCGGGTGTGGATTTTTTAAGTTTGTCTATATTCTTTTCCCTGGCTTTGGGAATTTGCGGAACATCTTTTGGTTTCTTTAAAGCCATTAGTTTTTTAAAATTGATTTTAGTTTTTCAAAATCTTCAATCTTAATTAATTGCTGTTCGCCGTTAGAAAGATTCTTAATATTAAGTTCGCCACGATTAAATTCATCACCGCCAACAAACACTACATACTTTGCATTAAATTTATTTGCTTCACGCATTTGAGCTTTAATGCTCCTGTTTAGATAATCATAGTCACAAGAAATATTTATCTGTCTCAGTTTTGATGATAGATTAATTAGCTCGAGTTCAAGTTTAAGATTAAGTTCAAGGTTTTGTTCAGTTTTTGAATCAACTCTAATTAAATAAACATCTATAGAATCTTGAGGTAAGTTTAAAGATTTTTCATTTTCACAAGCGAGTAAAATTCTTTCCATTCCTGCAGCAAAACCAACTCCAGGAGTAGCTTTTCCACCAAGTTCTTCAACTAACAAATCATATCTTCCACCGCCGCAAAGTGCACTCTGTGAACCAACGCTTCCACTTACAATTTCAAAAGTAGTTTTTGTATAGTAATCCAATCCGCGTACTAATGCAGGATCAACTTCAAATGGGATTCCAACTTTTGTTAAATAATTCTTCACAACATCAAAATCATTTTTACTTTGTTCATCAAGATAATCAAGCAGCAAGGGTGCATTTTTCATTATCTGCTGATCAACTTCAATCTTACTATCAAAAATTCTTAAAATGTTTGTATCAAATCGTCTTCTGCTTTCTTCGGATAGATTATCTTTTTTATCCTTCAAATAATCACGAAGAACATTTTTGTAGTTTTCTCTTACTTCAGGAATACCAAGCGAGTTTATCTTTACAACTAAATTTTTCAATCCCAGGTTTTTTAAGATATGATAAGCAATCTGAATCATCTCGGCATCAAGTAATGGAGAAGTGCTTCCTAAGGCCTCAGCACCAAACTGATGAAATTGTCTAAGTCTGCCAGCTTGCGGTCTTTCCTGCCTGAACATTGGTCCGATGTAATAAAGCTTATTTAATGATTGCTGAGCACCAAGTGATTGTTCAATAAAAGATCGAACAACACCAGCAGTATTTTCCGGACGCAATGTTATACTTGTTTCACTTCTATCTTTAAATGTATACATCTCTTTGCTAACAATATCAGTTTCTTCACCAATACCGCGAGCAAATAATGCCGTTTCTTCAAAAATTGGAGTACGGATTTCTTTATAGTTAAATAAATGAAATGTTTCTCTGAGAAGATTTTCTAAGTAATGCCACTTCGAAATATCAACTGGCAGTATATCTTTTGTTCCGGTTATTGCTTTGATCATTAGAAATATTTGATATGATTGTCACACTGAGCGAAGTCGAAGTGTGATTTTGTAATAATTAAATGGTCAGGCCATCCTTCGACTTCGCTCAGGATGACAATGTCTACTACAGTTCTAAAAAGTGTTCTTCTTCATCACTAAATAGTTTAACAATTTCATCAGCGGTGTTTGCTTCTGTAAGACGATGTCTGAAATCATCCTTATTCATCAAGCGTGATATTCTGCTTAACAGTTTTATATGTGTACTTATCAGGTTGTCTTTACCGACAAGTAAAAAAACTAAATTAACAGGATTTCCATCTAATGCGTCGTAATCAATACCATCTTTAATCTTACCAAATGCACCAACAATTTCTTTTACTGCATTTGTTTTTCCGTGCGGAATTGCAAATCCTTTTCCCACACCTGTTGACATTACTTTTTCACGATCAAGAACTGCAGATCTCACTTTATCAATATCTTCTACACGCGGATCATTCTTGAACAAATCAATCAATTCATTAATAATTTCTTCTTTTGATTCGCCATTAAGTTCGGGAATTATAAATTCTGGTTTTAGTAGTTCGCTTACTTTCATTTTTTCTCAGATTGGATTAACATGTAATAAAAAACATTTATCTGGCAAGTAATTTAACAATCACAGGATAGTTTTACAATGAGAATATCAGTTATATTAGATATAACTTAATTCATCATTGCAGTTAATCTTACAAAAGCATTTCTTGCAAGTTCATACTCAGGATTTATTTTTAATGCATCAGCATAGCACTTTAATGCTGAATACCACGAACCTTTTTTCTCATAAATCCTTCCAAGATTATAGTAAGGAAAATGTCGTGGTTCATAATCCGGAGCATCAATTGCTTTCTCAAGCCAATAAACGGCTTCATCGTAGTTTTCAAGATTAATTAGATAAGAACCAATATCATTATAAGGATTTCCGAAATCCGGATCTAAATCAATCGCAATTTTACATTCTTCGATAGCTTCTTCAAACTTGCCGTTAAGACTAAATGCCCATCCTAAATAGGTGTGAGCTCTGGGTGTTGGATAATAATTAATAGAAATTTTATAAGCTTCAATAGCATCTTTTATATTACCGCTCATATGAAGCTGATAAGCTTTATTAAAATATTCTGCTGCTAAATCTACTTTTTCTTTATTGATCATTTTCTAAATCATTATTGTGTTTAAGCTAGTGTATAAATAAACAATTCATTATAAAAATTCAATTTTATAAATCAGTTCGTGATTAAACTCATAAGGCTTATTCTATTATCGATATTAAATCAAAATATTTTAGCGTATTGCTTTTAAATGGAACCTTATTTAGTCCCAAATGGTTATGAAATTATAATCAATATAAAGGATTGTTTTATGAAAGAAGGTCCGGTTAGATTAGCAGAGTTTGAAAATGAAGATTATAATCACTTTTTAAGCTCGATAGAGACTCCCATCCGCAGCGATGCCTTTGCAATTGATGATGATTTAAAAATCGAATTGATTGAAAAGAAGTTTAAGGAGATTATGGAAGTACTGGGACTTGATTTAACTGATGATAGTTTAAAAGATACTCCTCGCAGAGTTGCAAAGATGTATGTTAAAGAAACTTTCAGCGGATTAAACCCGCAAAATAAACCGAGCGTTACTCTATTTGATAATAAATACAAGTATAATGAAATGCTTGTTGAGAGAAATGTTTCTGTTTACTCTTTATGTGAACATCATTTTGTTCCAATTATTGGGAAAGCACATATAGCATATTTTTCAAGTGGAAAAGTTGTTGGATTATCCAAGATAAACCGAATGGTTCAGTATTTCTCTAAGCGACCACAAGTGCAGGAAAGGTTAACAGTACAAATTGCAAATGAATTAAAATCAATGCTGCAAACTGAAGATGTTGCTGTAATTATTGATGCTGATCATTTATGTGTTGCTTCACGTGGTGTACAGGATGTAAATAGTTCAACTGTTTCATCAAGCTATCACGGAAAATTTTTAAACCAAAACGTCCGAGAAGAATTTCTGCGATATGTTTATGATGGAAAGAAATAGATATATATAACTTTGTCACACTGAGCGGAGTCGAAGTGTGACAAATAAATAATTTCAAGTCATCCTTCGACTTCGCCCAAGATGACAAATTAAAAAATCTTTACCTCTTTCCTACAAATTTCTTTCCATCTTCACTTAAATTCTTTGAATACTTTTCTGGGTTCTTTTCAAACTTAGTATCACAGCCTGGACAACAGAAAGCATAAACTTTTCCGTTATACTCAACTGTTGGTGAATCAGCTTCAATTGGATTTCCTTTAACCGGGCAGACTTTATTCCATGGTTCTTTAGAAACTGTTTCTTTACTATCGTTAACTTTTTCAACTTTCTGATGAGGATCTTTTAATCCCTTATTTGTGCTGTCTTGTGCAAAATTTATTGCACTTACACAAATTACAACTGCAAGAACGAACACGAATTGTCTTAACATTTTTTGCTCCTTTTTTATGTCACACTGAGCGAAGCCAAAGTGCGACAAAGAATTAATTGAAGGTCATCCTTCGACTTCGCTCAGGACGACTATGATTATTTTATAATACACTCAATCTAACACCTAAATAAAACTTAGTTCCATCAATCGGTCCCCAAATCATCGAGGCATCAAAGTAATCACCAAACGGGTCATCTGATGCAATTATAGGATTATCCTGTTTGTAGTTTGTAAGATTCTCAACTCCAAGATAGATATCTACCATTTCTATCTTTTTTGTTATCTGCGCATTTACTGTTAAGTATGCTGGAAAACTTTCTTCTCTTTGATACTCAACTGGATTTTCATTTGTGCTCGGGATTCTTCCATCACCATTTAACAAGAATGATGAATCAAATAACCAGCCGCTTCCTTCGGTAGCATAAGACAAAGTTAGCAATCCTTTATATTTACTTGCTAACGGTTTTATCAAAAGCTGATCACCATAATTTGTTCTAACATCTGTAAATCTTATTGCAGCCGATACATCAAGTCTATCTATAAACTGATATGCCATCTCTAGCTGATAATTATTCGAAAATGATTTTCCGCTCAAATCATAAAATCTAACTTCTCTCACAGCAGCATCAATATCAACAACTGTTTGTTTTAGAAAATCCGTTCGATAATACTCGGCAGTTACCCGCAATTCACGATTATTAATCGGAATATATCTTGTAATGTTCAACCCATAATTCCAGGCTTCTTCATAAGAAGGATTATCAATTATAACAAAGTATCGTGAGCTTGCAAGATAATTAAGATTTTCCGCAAACAGATTTACCGATCGGTATCCTTTGCCTGCTGAAGTTCGGAGAGTTGTATTTTCATCAATATTGTACTTTATGTGTAATCTTGGAGTAAAGAATGTTCCAAACAGGTTATGAAAATCTACTCTTGCTCCAGGAACAATTGTTAATACATTTGTTGGCGAATAAGTGTACTCGGCAAATATTCCGGGACGTGATTCATTTCTGCTAAAATTTATTCCATCAAATGATTCATCATATTTATCTAATGCAAAACTTCCTCCAACAGTTACTGAGTGAATATCATCTTCAGTCTTTGTTTGAAACAGCAGATTAGCATAAAATGTTTTTTGATCTCCATTATATTGTCTTAGTCCTATCAAAGATTTTTGATTATGCCATTGTGCATTTAAAATCAATCCAACGCTTGTATAAGCTTCGTCATCAAACACATAACCATTTTTTGCAAACACCTCATAACGCTTTGTATCAACATTTATCTGGTAAGGATGATCTAAATGAATACCAGTATTTGAGTGTGATTCTGTTGTTTGTCCGCCTCTTCTTTCTTCATTTAATATTTGCACACCAAACTGGGATTCAAAACCTTTAAATGATTGATACTTCCACCTATTTATGAAATTAAACTGCTTAACATTTGGTTGATCTCTGAATGAATCTTGGTTATCATCCATCGCTTTCAGATTAAAATCAGCATGAGCCAGAATCATTGTGCTAAGATTTTCGTTCAAGTGGGTTGCTACATTTGCATTCAAATCAGTTTTAAAGTGTGAACTTTGAAATGCATTAATGTAATATCTCTCCAGATCATCCGGCTTTTTGTACTCAAGATTTATCTGCCCGGTTACAGATTCATATCCATTTACAACTGAGGCAGCACCTTTGGAAATACTGATAGAAGTCATCCATGGTCCGGGAACATAACCTAAACCGAAAGTACTTCCTAATCCTTTTAAAGTTGGAATATTTTCAAACAATGTTTGAGTATATAATCCTGATAGACCAAGTAACTGGATTTGTTTCGCTCCTGTTAAAGCATCCTGAAATTGCACATCAACTGAAGCATTTGTGGTAAAGCTTTCTGAAAGATTACAGCATGCAGCTTTCAGTAATTCCTTCGATGTGATTACTTCAGTCTGCTTTGCATCAAGTTCATCAATGTATTTAGAAAGCGAAGTGCCAGTTACTATAACTTCCTTCAACTCACGATTGATTGATAAAGTTATTTCAATTGAATCCAGGTCTGGTGGAATTTCCATATCAACGGGTTCATATCCAATATAACTTACAACAAGATGAAGATGATCTGAATCAATTTTCTTTAATTCAAAAAATCCATTTTCATCTGTAGTAGTTCCAACCTGAGTTCCTTCCCAAAAAACATTTGTTCCAATAAGTGGATTTTTTTGACTCTTATCGTCAAGTTCGTATACATTTCCCTTTAAGCTCTGAGAATACAAATTCATTGAAATCATAAGAGCAAAAAGTGAATAAAATATTAATTTCATTTTACACCTAATTTGTTAAAACTTAATAACTGAATCATTCCAAGCATGTATTTCTGTAAATGAATTAAAGTGATTGTAACTTCAACTTATTTTACATCGATACCCGAATGACTTCTGGGAGAAGACTAACAAATAGGTGTGTCTATTTTGAGCTGGTGAATTGTTTGCAGTAGTTGTTTACCAAATTTTGGTGGGGGCAAATCGTTGTTTTGTAAAATTAAATTTTCTTTTGATTGAAGAGTTTCAATTTCTACAAAAGAATCTGAGATAGTTATTAACTCAACTATTAAAATCTTCTTTTCAGTGGATGTAAATAATTCATCCTGGATCTGACTATTCTCAATTGAAGATACACAACACTTAATCTCTTCGGAGGTAAATGAATGCGGATTCGATTCATCAATCGGTTCAGATTCACAGCAACTTGGTTCAACAGTCTTTTCAAATTCTGCTTTACAGCAATCATCTGTTTCTTCTGTTACTTGATGATCTTTTTCACAAACGGGTGTTTCAATTAACGAAATGGCAGAAAAATTATGTGATGTACAAGTATGCTTATAGACCCGTATACCCGATGTACCGATTAGAAGCGTAATGGCAAATATTGCCGTTAGAATATTTTTGATTAAATTTTTCAATTGTTAATAGTAAAAAATTGATTTATTTACTTCCTAAAATAAACCGAATTACAACAAATGCAAGTGATTTAGTGCGCACTTTTAAATTATCCCCATACCCAATAAGACTGCAAGGATAATTATAAAGCCCGAAACCATAATTTGTAGATAATCTAAAGTTAATTTCTTTAACAGCTTCTTACCAAAGTACGCACCAACAAAAGCAGAAAGTGCGGCAGCAATTATGTAATTAAGATTATTAGTTATACCTGCGGAAAGAAATTTTGAGAAGTAAACCGAGAGACGAGTAAAATCTATAAGACAGGCAATTGAAACTCCTGTTGCTATAAATGCTTCTTTGGATAATCCGGCTTTTAACAAAAAAGCACTTCTAAAAGCACCCTGATGCCCTGATAGTCCCCCAAAAAATCCACTTAACGCACCGCCTAAATAAAGTTTGTTAGAATCGAACTGCATACCCTTTACTGCTGGAATAACTTCCATAAGAGCAAATGTTATCATCAATACTGATACAATAATTTTTATAGGAAGAATAAAAAATTCTTTTCCCAAAAGATTATAAGAAATTATTTCAGGCATGCTGGATAATCTAATCATCAACTCCGCACCAATAAATGCAGCAATAATTGCAGGTACTCCGAACTTTAGTACAACTTTTTTATTTACTTCTTTGCCAACAAGCCCGAGTTTGAAAATATTATTTAGTAAATGAACGATTCCCGTAAGCGCGATAGCAATATCGATCGGAAAAAATATTGCAAACACTGGAGTTAGAATTGTGCCCAATCCAAATCCTGTAAAGAAAGTCATTAAAGATGCAATCAGTGCCGTGATTGAAATAATTATTATATCCATATTGATAATATAATGTATTAGCAGAAAGGTGTGAAGAAAAAAAGAGGTGCATCACTGCACCTCATAAACTTTTATAAGTTTGCAGTAATCATTAGATAAGTCCAGAAAGCAGTATCCTCTCTTGGGTCATAAATAGCTTTCATCAAATTACCGGGAAAGAATAAACTGCCACCCCAGAGAACAGAAGTATTTTCAACAAAATTATATTTAACAGTAATATCGAGTTCCTGACCAAACAAATTCTCATCACTTCCGGATGGATTTTCGTCTGTAATAACGTTAATAGATTGATTTGACATAAAGTGATGAAGATCTAATGCAAAACTAAATTTAGAATCTTTCGGATTCGCGGTAGCTTTGAAGTAAAAATCATTTGTACCTAAACCAAGCGCATTTGATGGAAAATAATCCATATATCCAAAAAACTTATGCCCAGTTCCATAAGTTGAAAGATAGTTTTCGTTTTTATCTGTTGTTTCAGGATCATTGCCAGAGAGAAGATCTGCACCTAAACCAAACGAATAAATTCCTGCTTTGTATGCACCTTGTAGAGAGACTAGATAAGCACTAACATCAACACCTAAGCGACTGCCTAATTGATAACCACCTTCAAATATTGTAGAGAAATCTCCGTAATTACCCCAATATGTACCGCCAAAAGTAAATGTATTTGCTCGATTTGTGTCAGGTCTAAAATCCTCCCGATTGATTTCGTAGTATCCAACAATATCAAATTTGCTGTTATCACTGATATTATTTTTCTTATAAAATCCATAAATGCTATGTGATGGAGTTGCTTCTTGTGGATATGGATATACTAATGGAGATGGGCTTCCTATATAACTCACGCTTTCGTTAAGAGTTAGTGCAAAAAAATCTAGATCCCAGGAATTCGGCATTACAGAAAATCTTACACCATCATATGCTCGTCCTGTGTAGCTCCAGCCAGATCTGCCGAAAAATCTTTCTGAACCATAAACAACTTCAAACCTACCTGCTTGAACATTAAAATTCCAATCAAACGGTGTAAGAAATTTTACAAATCCTTGATACAAATCGATATTTTCAATACTCGTATTGGGATTACCCTCTTCGCCAAATACTCTTGAATCCTGAAACTGAACAAACAATTGAAGTTTTTTCTCAAAAGTTTTTTCTACTCCAAGTCGAGTTCTTAAACTTGCAAATGTTAGTGGATGAGTTTCATTTGAAAAATCTCTTCCGTCAACTTCTGTGCGGAGTTGAATTTGGCCATTTAATTTCCAGCCATCTAATTCTTGTGCAAAAGCTGATCCTATAAAGGCAAACACTATAACTACTAATAATGCTTTTTTCATTAGTTTCTTCTCTCCTGTTTATTATTTGTCATCCTGAGCGAAGTCGAAGGGCGACATAATATTACTGGACTAGTAATGTCACATTTCGACTACGCTCAGTGTGACAGAAAGTATAATAATTTTTATTCCTTCAACTTATAATCGTATAAAAATCCTTGTCGTTTAGTTGCTTCTTCATCCCATTTAACTGTGGTTGTCTTTAAAAACTCTTCTTTTCCGGATTTCATCTTCTCAGGATTCAAGCCGATATATAGCTGTGCTTTTTGTTTTGTTGAAATATCTGGCATTTCAACTGGATATTTCCAACCTTGCTTAGAGAATAAAATTGCAAGTTCTCTTCTAGCTTCTTCACCTCGCTGTATTGAAGTACCAAGTACACGTAAAGCTTCAACCGGTGCGTGAAAACCTAGTGCATTTGCTGCGGCAACCCAATCCCATCTCCATTGAGCATGACGAATAAGTTTTAAAATTGGTTTCATCTGTTCATCAGTTGCACCATTATCCCAGGCAGTTTTTGCTTCGATATGAACAGCAGCAAGCGACTTTTCTGCCATTCTTCTCAGTTCTTCAATCTTATCCTGTCTATCATAAACATCCTGCATCAATCTTTCAGTTTCTTCACGATGGCAAACCTGGCAAGTGTTAGCAATATTATTAAGTGGTGATTGAATATGATGATCAGTAAACTTAACTCCACCTTCGGATTTGTATGGCATATGACAATCTGAACAAGAAACTCCACGAACTGCATGAATACCAGTCATAAACAATTCAAAATCAGGATGTTGAGCTTTTAACATTGGTGCCCTGCTAAGTGCATGGGTCCAATCAGAAAACTCAATCTCATCAAAGTAAGCTTCCATATCGTCTGCACTAAATCCTTTATCCCAAGGAAAAGTTAGATACTTTTCTTCTTTACCTTTAAAGAAATATTCAACATGACATTGTGCGCATACTAGTGAGCGCATTTCCTGTCTGCTGAAACTACTCATATCTTTTCCCAGTCTTTGGTATGCCTCAATTAAAGCAGGACGAGTAATTCTTAAGTTCATTGTTTTTGGATCGTGGCAATCCTGGCATCCGATAGGATTAACTATTTCAGATCCAAGATCGATCCATTTCTTCTTGTAAAAATTTGAAACTCCCAATTCATTCATTACTCTGGGAACATCCGTACTTTTACAAGTCCAGCAAGTTGCGGGTTGCGGACTATTTTCATTATCACCTGTCCGTAAAATATTTCTTATGTCTTCTATCGCATGACCATGACCTCTGCCCTGATTATACTCTTTTGAAAAGGCATAACCTGCCCACATTACAACAAGTTCAGGATATTTTTCAAGGTAATCAATTTTAACCGATCCGCCATGTTTACTTGCATAAGTTGTATCAAGAGTTTTTAGGTATGATTCAAATTCACGTGGATAATTTTCACCCCAAACTTCATTACGTGGTTCCCAATCGTTAATTGGTTTTACCATTTGAAGGGTTGCGGATTCACTTCGCCGTTCGATTATTGATGAAGCAAATAATCCAACTAAAAAAACAACAACTGCGGTAGTAAAGAATAGCAGCCATCCCAGCCAGGGCTTATTTTTTACTATTTCACTAATTGGTTTCATATTTTATCCTGAATGATTTATTAAATAATTAATTCTTTTTTAATCCTAAACTAGTTTCAATCCACTCAGGTACCGGCGAAGTTAAACCCGGAACGCGAGCGTATGGAGTTGATGAAAGACTGTTAACTCTTCCGTGCGGCACTTCACGATGGCAATCCCAGCAATATCCATCCCCATCTTCCTGAATTTTTTGATTGCTGATGGCTCTTACAGAAGTAGGGTGAATCATTTCCGAATGACAGCGAATGCAATTCTGCTGAACAGCATCTTTACCTGCCTGTTTGATTTGAATTACCTGAGGTTCTAATCGAAAAGTAAACATAAACGAGTGGCGCATTCCATCAGTAGCTTTGAAGTAATACTTTTTAAAAATGTTATCCTGCGGTACGTGACAATCATTGCAAATTGTAACCCTTCCATGACTGCTTCTTTCCCAGGTTGCAAATTGGGGAGTCATAACGTGGCAGTTAATACAAGCAGTCGGATCATCAGATAAATAGGAAGTTGCTCTGCCTACATGTAATGCAAAGAAAAATAATCCGGTTAAAATACCTAAACTGAAAAGCACAGGAAATTTCCATTTAGGTGGTGGTTTAATTTTTTCTATAACTTTTTTCATATTAATTATTATTTGATCTTATTTGTTATACAAGATTTATTGTTAGGCCTGCTTTCATCAAACTTGTTTTCAATCATCTTTAATTCTTCATCATTTAATATTGTTTGAGCTTTTTCAAAAAGCACTCGTTCTTCTTTTCTAATGTGTTCGTTAAGGATTTTTCCAATTTCATCAAGTTGATCAATAAGCTTTGGATTATCATTTAATGATAGAATCTTTTCTTTAAGAATTATGTGCTCACTCAGAATTTCGGAAATAAGATTATCAAGTTCAACATCTTTTCCTTTTAAATATGGAAATACAAAATCTTCTTCATCCTTAAAATGATTTTCAAGTTCTTTGTAAAACATCTCTTTTGCAAAATTCATTTTACCTATTAAATCTTTTGGTAATCCATGGTATTCTGGTGCATTTCGTTTGAGCAATTGCGCGAGAAGTAATCCATGATGATGATCATGAGAAAGTGGAATTAGTGCCGGGTGTCGTTTCATAAATATTAATATTTCAGTTAATAAATGTCACACTGAGCGAACTTGAAGTGTGATATCCTATTTAATGAATTGTCATCCTCGATGGAGTTTATCCCGATTTGGATCGGGGACTCAGGA
>CALLZX010000400.1 GCA_937858935.1 uncultured Ignavibacteriales bacterium
ATGATGGTGATTCAACATTTAGATTATTTTATGATACAGTTAAAGGCGGCGATTTCCGTGCTCGTGAAGCAAACGTTCATCGTTTAGCAGAAGTAAGTGGAAACATCATAGATCAGTGTGTTGCACAAGGAGTTCCATTCGCAAGAGATTACGGCGGACTTTTAGATAATCGCTCATTCGGTGGTGCGCAGGTTTCCAGAACATTTTATGCCAGAGGACAAACGGGACAGCAATTATTACTCGGTGCCGTTAGCGCATTAAACAGGCAAGTTGACAAAGGTTCTGTTAAGTTATACTTACGTAGAGAAATGCTTGATGTTGTAATAATTGATGGCGCAGCAAAAGGAATCGTTGTAAGAAATTTATTAACCGGTGAGATTGAAAAATATTCTGCTCACGCAGTTGTACTTGCGACAGGCGGATATTCAAACGTTTTCTTCTTATCCACAAATGCAATGAACTGCAATGCAACGGCAATCTGGCGGGCACATAAACGTGGAGCTTATTTTGCAAACCCTTGCTTTACACAAATTCATCCAACTTGTTTACCATTACACGGTGAATCACAATCAAAACTAACTTTGATGAGTGAATCTTTACGTAACGATGGAAGAGTTTGGGTATCCAAGAAAAAAGCTGATATGAGAAATCCTGCTGATATTCCTGAAGAAGAAAGAGATTATTATCTTGAAAGAAAATATCCTTCATTCGGAAATCTTGCACCAAGAGATATCTCATCACGTGCAGCAAAAGAAGTTTGTGATGAAGGCAGAGGCGTAAAAGGCGGCGATGCAGTTTATCTTGATTTTAAAGATGCAATAAATCGATTAGGACAAAAAGTAATTGAAGAACGTTATGGAAACTTGTTTGAGATTTATGAAACTATAACCGGAGATAATCCATACAAATCTCCTATGATGATTTATCCGGCTCCACATTACACAATGGGCGGCTTGTGGGTTGATTACAATTTGATGAGTAATGTTCCGGGATTATTTGTACTTGGTGAAGCAAACTTCTCAGATCACGGTGCAAACCGTTTGGGTGCTTCCGCACTTATGCAAGGTTTAGCGGATGGTTATTTTGTTATTCCTTATACGATGGGAAATTATCTTGCCGGCGATAAACCGACTTTGGTAAAAACTGATCATCCGGAATTTGAAAAAGTTGCTAACGAAGTTAAAGATCTCACCAATAAACTTCTTTCAATAAAAGGAAAGAGGACTGTTGATGATCTTCATAAGGAACTTGGTAGAATTATGTGGGATAATGTTGGTATGGGTAGAAACGAAGCTGGATTGAAAAAAACTATCGAACAAATTAGACAAGTTAAAGAAGAGTTCTGGAAAAACGTTACAATCCCCGGCAGTGGTGATGATGTTAACCAAACATTAGAACGTGCGGGAAGATTAGTTGATTATTTTGAACTCGGTGAGTTAATGGCACTTGATGCTCTTAATCGAAATGAATCTTGCGGAGGTCATTTCCGTGAAGAATATCAGTTTGAAGATGGCGAAGCAAAACGTGATGACGAAAATTATTCTTACGTTGCTGCATGGGAATTTGCTGGTGAGAATAAATGGAATCTTCACAAAGAAGAACTGAAGTATGAGTATGTAAAACAGGCAATCAGGAGTTACAAATAATGGAAGCAAAAAAATTAAATCTAACACTTAATATCTGGAGACAGAAAAATTCTAAATCTGTTGGAAGTTTTGCTGAATACAAAGTTCAGGTTTCTCCTGATGCATCCTTCCTTGAAATGCTTGATGAGTTAAATAATACTCTCGAATTAAAAGGCGAAGAAGCAGTACACTTTGAAAGTGATTGCCGAGAAGGAATTTGTGGAACTTGCGGACTTGTTATCAATGGGCACGCACACGGACCTTTACCAAAAATTGCAACTTGCCAGCTGCATATGCGTAACTTCAAAGATGGTGAAACAATTTGGGTTGAACCATTCAGAGCAAAAGCATTTCCTGTTATTAAGGATTTAATGGTAGATCGATCAGGATTTGATAAAATATTACAGGCTGGTGGGTATGTTTCTATTAACACTGGGGGAGTACCAGATGGAAATGCGATTCCCATTCAGAAAGAAGTTTCCAGTTTAGCAATGGATGCTGCAGCGTGTATTGGATGCGGAGCTTGTGTTGCTTCCTGTAAAAATGCTTCTGCGATGTTGTTCGTTTCAGCCAAAGTATCACAATATGCTTTATTGCCGCAAGGACAACCGGAACGTTATCGTAGAGTTGAAAGAATGGTTAAGGTTATGGATGACCTTGGATTTGGGAGCTGCACAAACACTTACGCTTGCGAAGCTGAATGTCCAAAAGGAATTTCTGTTACGAACATAGCCAGAATGAACAGAGACTTTATGATGGCGAAGATAAAATCTAAGGAAGTTGAAGTTTAGTACATAAATAAGGTTATTTTACTTAATACAAATCCCGATTAACTTTAATCGGGATTTTTTTATATTTTTAGCCATACAATCAAACAAGAAGAGAATTATATGTTTGAAAACGAAATAAAATTCATAAGCGATTTTACTCTTAACAAAGTAAAAGAGTTGGGTTCTTTTATAACAGTTGAAAAATTTCTTTCAATTGATATTCATCCTTCTATCAAAAAATATGTTGAGGGTGAAATTGATTACCTTATTTCTGAAGACAGAAAGAAACTGATAGAGAATTCTTTGTTCGATTATTCGGGTACAGAAATTTCGAATTATTTTACTCTCATAGGAAACGAAATAAAAAAAACGAAGAAAATTTCCTTTGAGGATATAAAAAACATCGTGCTTCAGGCTGTCTCATTTAACGCAAATTATGTAGTTCGTCCAAAATGGTCACTTTCAAAATTAATTTTTGGAAATAATAAATCAGTTTCAGTAAATGAAATTAGGTTGATGCTTAATTACACGTATTATTATGAATATCTGAACAACGTTTTTCTTGCTTACCTATCAAAGAAAAAGATTTTAAACATTACGGTTACTGAGTTTGAACTGATTGTTAATAAGATCGATCGTGAATTATTCATGCTTCACCAAAGTAAGCTTGTTGATAACGCGCTTTATGCAATTGCAGACTACTTTAGTATCGGTGGTCTTAACAAATCAACTGTCACCGTTGACTCAGTTGAAAATTTTCTTAAAGAAAAAAATCTTACCGAACTTTTATTCAAACTAAAACGTACTTATGCAAATTCATCAAAAAAGAAAGTTGATATTGATGATGTAAGAAAAGTGCTTTATTCAACTTTAAGTATTGATTCACCTTTTGTTGAAGAAGACAATCAGGAAATTGTATCTGTAAATGAAAAACATTTTGAAAATCCCTTAAAAGAAGATTTCGTTACAGAGGAACCAATATCCGAAAATGAAGAATTAACCGAAAATGAAACTGTATTCGATCTTAGCGGCGAAGCTGGATCTGAAGAGTTTATTAGTGACGAGAAGACATTTGAGAATCCTTTAGTTGAAGAAGTTATTGATGAAAAGTCACTTGAAATATTGCAAGAAACTGTATCAATTAATGAACCCGAAATGTTTGAGATTAAAGAAAATGATATTAAAAGCCTGGAAAGTGAAATTGATGACATTAATGAAATTGCGATTAGTGAGTTAGAGGTAAGCAATGATGTCAATGAGATTGAGTTAAAGGTCAATGATGCTCATAATCCAGTCGAAGAAAGTGAATCGCTATTAAAAGAATCAATTGATGAAGAGGATGTGCTTGCAAGTTTAACTGAAGAAATTGAAAAAGATAAAGATGACGAAATCGTTATACTTGATGAAAAAGAGCAGGAAGATCTGTTAAACTTTTATGATAATGAACTCGAAATCTCTATTGATGATGACATGCCGTTAACTAAAACCATTAACACTGAAATTGATGAAAATTCATCTGCTGAAATTAATGAGTTAGCGTTAGAACACGATCCATTGATTAATGATGATGCAGATGCTGAAATTGCCTTAGAAAAAATTGATTTTGAAAAAGACCTTGCCACCGTTGATCCTGAACTACAAAAAAAGGAAACCGAAACAGTATTAAAATCTAATATCAAAACAAAAGCAAGTGATATTTTTACTTATCTTTCAAATAAAGAGATAGATAAGATTATAAAAAATCTTTTTAATTCTGATAGTGAGGATTTTGCTAATACTGTTGAGAAAATGTCAGATTGCAGCACCTACGAAGAAGCAACTCATATTTTAGAAAATGTATTTAAATATGCACGAATCAAACCGCATAGTAGAGAAGCAGCCTCATTGTCGAATGCTGTTTCAAAATATTTTAATATGGAAAAATAATGTTTATTGATTTTGTTCAAATTGAAGTGGGGTCCGGTAAGGGTGGTGATGGGGTCGTTACATTTCGCAGGGAAAAATATGTTCCTAAAGGTGGACCTTCAGGTGGTAACGGTGGAGTCGGGGGAAGTGTAATCTTCGAAACACAACCAAATTTATCTACACTTTTAGATTTTAGATATAAAAAAAAGTTTTTTGCAGATAATGGCAAACCTGGCGCTAATTCTTTGAAAGACGGGAAAAATGGTGCAGATATAATTATTAATGTCCCAGTAGGAACGATAGTAAAGGATGCTGAAACAGAAGAAGTTTTACTCGATCTTTCTGAACCAAACAAAACAGTAGTATTTGCTAAAGGCGGTGCAGGAGGAAAAGGAAACAGTAACTTTGCAACACCAACCAGACGTACACCAAGATTTGCAACCAATGGTAAACCCGGAGAACAAAGAAAACTAATACTTGAACTTAAATTGATTGCAGATGTTGGATTAGTTGGATTTCCAAACGCCGGTAAATCAACACTTATTTCAAAAATCTCAGCTGCAAAGCCCAAAATAGCCGATTACCCGTTTACAACGCTTGAACCAAATTTAGGAATCGTTAGATATAAAGATTATCAAAGTTTTACAGTAGCTGATATTCCTGGAATTATTGAAGGCGCTCATCAAGGTAAAGGCTTAGGTATAAAATTTCTTAGGCATATTGAACGAACAAGAATACTTTTATTTTTAATTGATATTACTTCAGAAGATTATCAGAAAGATTTTGAGACACTTTATAATGAATTGAAAAAGTACAGTAAGAAACTTGTTGATAAAAAAATCATTGTATCGCTTTCTAAATCAGATCTGATTTCTGAGAAAGAAATTACAAAGCTTTCCAAAACAAAAATCAAAAAAGTTAAAGAACCTTTATTGATATTTTCTGCCGCTACTGGATTTGGATTAAAAACTTTACAGGATAGACTCTGGGAAACCTTAAATAAAGCATAATTAAACGTTTTTTTTGAATTTTAGACCCAAAGATTTATATTTACAACCTAAATTTTCGGCGGGGTAGCTCAGTAGGTTAGAGCAGTGGAATCATAATCCACGTGTCGGGGGTTCGAATCCCTCCCCCGCTACAATATTAAGGAGAAATAATATGTACACATTGTTAGTATTGTTAGCAACTATTATCGCCATACTTCTTGTTGTGATGGTTTTATTACAAGCGAGTAAAGGCGGCGGTTTAGCCGGAACTTTTGGCGGTGCAGGAATGGGAACTATGTTTGGATCTCGTAGAACTGCAGATTTTTTAA
>CALLZX010000401.1 GCA_937858935.1 uncultured Ignavibacteriales bacterium
AATTTTAACATCGCAGCAGTTGCTCCGTTAGTATTTGATGTAGCAGAAAGCGGTGATAAGATCGCACAAAGAATTCTTGAGGATGAAGCTAATGAATTGATGCTTCATATTTCTGCGATGAAATTGAAACTAAATGTACCACTATTAAAAGTATCATTAATTGGCAGCTTACTTACTACAGCCAATTATTTTTCTTATTTATTTAATGAAATGGTAATAAGAAAATTTAATGATGTGAAGATAATCGAAGCAGAACATTCACCAGAGTTTGGCGCTGCATTAATGGCAAAACAATTAACCCTCTCTTAGTGGAACTGCGTTTTCTTGGTGTCTGAGTGGTAAAAAGTTTTTCTCACCACTAAGACACATAGATCACTAAGAATCACTTAGATAAAAATGGAGTTTTAATGTCGGAACAGAAAATCACAAGAAATCCCTGGGCATGGATACCAACATTATATTTTACACAAGGTATTCCTTATGTAATGGTAATGTCCGTTTCAGTAATGATGTATAAAAATCTTGGTGTTTCAAATACTGATATCGCCTTCTTCACAAGTCTACTTTACTTTCCCTGGTTTCTAAAATTTGCATGGGGACCGTTCATCGATATGTTCAAGACAAAAAGATTTTGGACAACATCGATGCAGTTTCTTGTAGCAATCGGATTATTCGGAATCGCATTAAGTTTGCACACAGAAATATATTGGCAACTAACTTTAATTGTATTTGCATTGATGGCATTTGCATCCGCAACTCATGATATTGCTGCCGATGGTTTTTATATGTTAAGCCTTGATCAATCAAAACAGGCAGCTTTTGTTGGAGTGCGTTCTACCTTTTATCGTGTTGCAACAATAGTTGGTTCTGGTGTACTTGTTGTAATCGCTGGACAATTAGCTCCAAGTATGGGATTTAAGGGAGCTTGGTCTGTTGTGTTTATGATTACTGCAGGTTTTTTTGTAATTCTTTTTCTTTACCACAAGTTTATTCTTCCATATCCAAAAGATGATAAAGGGACACTTCAAGGTAAAAAATTAAGTGCTACCCAAATAGGCTTACTTGCCGGCGGTTTTATTTTATTTGCAGGAGTGGTTTATCTGTCGTTTTTAATTCTCGGGTTTATTCTTTCTCTATTCAAGATTCAATCTCCGTGGGATACAATTGTTTCTACCATTCTTTTGGTGATAATATTTGTAATTCTATTTAGAACTTATGTTGCAACTTTTGTAGAAAAATTTGAAAAGTCACAGAATAAAAATGAAACTCTTCTTCCGTTCATAGAATTTTTAAAAGCATTTGTAATTTTTATGCAGAAGAAAGATATCTGGAATATTCTTGGATTTCTTCTCTTCTTTAGATTTGCAGAAGCACAGCTTGTTAAACTTGTGCAGCCGTTCTTACTTGATCCCAGAGACGTGGGCGGATTAGGTTTAACAACCTCTGAAGTAGGAATTGTGTATGGAACAATAGGAATAATTGCATTAACAGCCGGTGGTTTGATAGGCGGTTATGTTATATCCAAAAAAGGATTAAAATGGTGGTTGTGGCCGATGGTAATTATCATGCATACACCGGATCTTGCATTTGTTTATTTATCACACTATCAGCCAACAAATTTTATTTTAATTAATGCTGCGGTTGCGTTTGAACAATTTGGTTATGGATTTGGTTTTACTGCTTATATGATGTTTATGATTATGATTTCGCAAGGTGAACATAAAACAGCGCATTACGCAATTTGTACAGGAATAATGGCTCTGGGAATGATGCTACCGGGAATGTTTTCCGGTGCTTTACAGGAGACTATTGGTTATCCAAGATTTTTTGAGTGGGTTCTTATTTCAACAATCCCGGGATTTATAGTAGCCGGATTGGTTAAGATTGATCCTGAATTTGGGAAGAAAAAAGAAGAACCGGTAAAAGTTTAAAACGAAGATTTATTTTTTATGATTTATAATTCTAATCAAGGGAGAAAAGGAAATGAAATATTTTATCTATTCACTAATTCTATTCATTGGAGTGTTACAGTTTAATATGAATGCTCAAACAATGAACAATGATAATCCATTCTTTAAAGAATACTCAACTCCATTTCAAACGCCGCCGTTTGATCAAATAAAGATTGAACATTATCTACCGGCATTTGAAGAAGGAATAAAAATTAAACGTTCTGAGCTTGATTTAATCATTAACAATTCTGAGAAACCTACGTTTGAAAATACAATAGCTGCAATTGAAAAGAGTGGTGAACTTCTTACAAAAGTTTCTCGCGTGTTTTTTAATATCAGCGGATCAAACGGAAATGACGAAACTCAGAAGATTGCTGAAACTATTACCCCTGAACTTTCTAAGCTGAATAACGATATTTATCTAAATGAAAAATTATTCCAGCGAATAAAAACTATTAATGATGAAAAAGAAAAATTAAATCTCACATCTGAACAACTTAAAGTACTAGATAATTATTACACTGATTTTGTTCGTAATGGAATTGGACTTGATGAAGAAAAGAAAACAAGACTGAAACAAATTAACGAAGAACTAAGTATGCTTAGTTTAAAATTTGGAGATAATCTTCGTAAAGAAACAAATGCAATTGGATTGGTAATTGATAACAAAGATGATTTAATTGGGTTACCCAATGCAGCAATTCAAGGTGCTTCAGAACTTGCAAAACAAAATGGATTAGAAGGGAAGTGGGCATTCAATCTTCAACGCCCAAGTTTTACTCCATTTTTACAATACTCTGAGAAAAGAGATTTGAGAGAAAAACTTTACAAAGCTTATTTAATGCGCGGCAACAACAACAATGAATTTGATAACAAAGAAATTATAAAAAAGATAATTGCTTTGCGTAATGAGAAAGTAAATCTGCTTGGTTATAAAACTTATGCTGATTTTAAACTTGAAAAGAATATGGCAAAGAATCCCGAAACAGTTAATAAGTTTTTAGCAGATTTATGGGCACCTGCATTAAAGCAATCAAAAGAAGAAGTGATTGATATGCAAAAACTGATTGATGCAGAAGGCCGCAACTTTAAATTAGCCGGATGGGATTGGTGGTATTACGCAGAGAAAGTTAAAAAAGAAAAATATGCATTGGATGAAGAGATGCTTCGTCCATATTTCCAGATGGAAAATGTTCGCCAGGGTGCATTTGATGTTGCGAGTAAATTATTTGGAATTCAATTTGTAAAGCGTAATGATATTTCTGTTTATCAACCTGATGTTGAAGTTTATGAAGTTAAAGAAGCTGATGGAACTCATATCGGAATTCTTTACACAGATTACTATCCCAGAAGCGGTAAACGTGCAGGTGCCTGGATGAGTTATTTTCGCGGTCAATCAAATATAGAGGGTGAATTTATTACTCCGCTTGTAGTGAATGTTGGAAATTTTTCTAAACCTACAGAAGGCAAGCCCGCACTTCTAAGTTTCGATGAAGTGAATACATTATTCCACGAGTTTGGACATGGGTTAAATGGATTGTTTGGTAAATCAGTTTATCCGGGAGCAAAAAGATCTCCAGTGGATTTTGTAGAACTTCCTTCACAGATAATGGAAAACTGGGCATCGCATCCTGAAGTTTTAAAGATATACGCAAAACATTATCAGACAGGCGAACCAATTCCGGATGAATTAATTCAGAAGATCATCAACTCACAATATTTTAATAAAGGATTTGAAACAG
>CALLZX010000402.1 GCA_937858935.1 uncultured Ignavibacteriales bacterium
AATCTCTTCGCTGTTTGCCCTTAGGCAGATATTCTTTAACAACTTCTACGATAGTATTACCAACAACAAAAACATTTTTGGGGTCTTTATTTTCTTTTAATAATCTATTTTTATATTCTGTCGTGTATACAAATACAAGGTCCGATACATAGTCACAGATAACACGATTTACTTCTTCGGGCATTCTTCGATCATATGAACGCATTCCGCCTTCAATATGCCCAATTTTATAACCTTCCTTAAATAATGGTGCACTAACCATCGCTGAGTTTGAATCCCCAAGAAACATAATTAGTGATGGATCTATTTTCTTTTTCTTTAATAATCCAATAACCTCTTTAGAGAGATAGGAAAGTTGCTCATAATGATTTGAACTATTCTTGCCTGTTGATAAAGTAAAGTCTGGTTTCCGAATTTTTAATTCATTAAAAAAAATTTTGCTTAATGAATCGTCATAATGCTGCCCGGTATGGATCATTATATGTTCAAAGTTTTCATCAAGTCTTTCAAAAACTTTACTCATTCTAATGAAATCGGGTCTTATGCCTGTAATCGTAATTATTTTTTTCATGGTATCACATAAATCCAACATCCATACCAATGAATTGATATGAATATCCTTTGGTAATTTGATTTTTAATGAATTTGATTGTTTTTATTCGTAACCTTGGCTAACTATAGCCAATATTATTTCAGATAAAGCGGGTCTAGTTTTTCTTGGAATGGGGTTAAAAGCTCTTCGGCTTCGGCTATAAGTACTGGTTCCTGTCGTTCTCTTTCTCGTTTAATATCTTCTATTTTTTTCTTATGAGATTCTATTCTCTCAAGATATCCTTCCGATAGTGCTTTTTGTTTTTGCTCAGCCTCTTTCTTTAACATATCTATACTCATCTCTTTCTGCTTCTGTAATTCCAAAGTTCGCTTTTCAAGTTTTTGCTTTTCATTGGATCTATCAAAAACAACTAATCCTGAAATAAAAGCTGAAATAAAAAATCCAATTACAAATGTAAGCGAGGACCATTTAACCCCAGTTAGAATTACTCTACCTAACATCAGATAAAAATCGTTATCAAAAAAATCAGAGTTGTTAAAATATCCGGCCATTCCTCCAATGATAAAAACAATTATCGATACAACAACATTGTAACTCATAGAATTTCTAAAAGAAACTGCCGGATCAAATGAGCTTTGATAGACTATGTTTTTTTTTCTTTCTTCCACCTGCCAAAGTTCATCTTTAACATACTCTTCAATCTGCTGTATTGATGATGCCAGTTTCTTTTGCAGACTTGATTTTATTTCTTCAACCTCATGTTTATACTGCTCAGAAAGTTTTTCACTTTCATCAATGTTTTTTTTATAAAGTTCCATTACATGATTATAATTTTGATAAAGCGCTTCTTTTATTTTTGATTGAATCTCATCAAGAACATCATGAAACTTGTTATTTATGTTATTAGCAACCATACTTAAAAATATTGATTGATCGTGGGCATGCTGTTCACACAAATCATTCAAAAACTTAATTGTTTGTCTGGATTCATCAGTAAAGTATTCATCAAACTCATTTTTTTTTAATTGATTGAGTCTGATTTGCAGAGTTGAAACTATTTTTTTTGAGTCCAGACTACTTTCTATAAGCTCCAACTGTATATAATCTGTATAGGGCGCAAACTCATAATAATTTGCAATATTTGGAAACACGGGATTATTTAATAAGAAATTCATAATAACAATGCTGCTGCAATCAATAGCGTAGTTCAATCTACCAAGATCATAGTTAAGAATTTCTTTAATTAATGCCTTAGTAAAATCATCTCGTTTTTGAGTAGCTGAGAGATAAGCAAAATAAAATTTTGCAGTTATGCCGCTTTCTTTGCTATCCATTGCATAAGAAAGTTCTGTTGCAGCCTCCTCATTATTTCCCAGAGTTAAAAATGCAAAACCTTTATATAATTGAATTAGGTAATTAAGGTCTCTCTTTATTTCGGGTGTTAAGAAGCTTTCATCAACTGATGATTGGGCCTTGTTTAATTCCTCTATAGCTTTATATGGGTTTCTAATCGATTCATCAAAAATGAGGATTAAAGAATAATAAATTGAATCTATGTATGTTAGAAAATTTATACTGCTTTTAATTTCTTTTACAGTTAGTGCTGCAAATATTTTTTTCTGGCTTTGTTCAGCAGCAATTACCCATTTAGTAAAATTTTTCTTTATTTCATTTCTATCGGATTGTCTGTTTCCATGTGAATTTTCGTTAAAAGATTTTTCACAAACCGTGAGAATTGGTGACTCTAGAAGCCAAAATAATGGTGAATTTTCTTTTTTAAGAAAAATTTCATCAATGTTTTCTGGTAACTGAAAACTAAAATGTCGTGAACCGATTTTTAGAAAATCTAAATAAGTCTCATTATTTTTAATAAAATTTTTGAAGTAGGTGTGTTTTAGTTTGTTAAACCTTAACGCACTGCTTTCAAATAGATTTTCTAGCTGCTCAGCTTCTTGTATGTCTAATTGTTCAAGATCCATTAAATAAAAAGTTATTTTTCTTTCATTATCGGATAAAAATAGTTTTTCTTAATAACAGCCTATGTAAAAATACTTGATGATAATTCACGAAATACTTCAATTAGAATCTTAACAATTCTGCATAAAATCCGATAATTGTCTTAGCGTGTACTCAGCTTAAAGACAAAAAAATGCAAGAAACCAAAAGTATAATAGAATGTTCATCCCTGGTGCTTTGTAAAAGCGGATCCTGGAAGTGGAATATAAATGATGAAACAATATCACTTTCAGATGGTTGGAAGAGAATGCTTGGTTTTACTTCTGAAGAAATCAAGAACCATATTTCTGAATGGATTGAAAGACTTCACCCGAACGATAAGTTTAAAACTCTTAAAATTTTAACATCACTTAAAAAGGATGCAAACCAACATTTTGATTTTTACTACCGGATTAAAAACAAATCCGGTTCATATTGTTGGATGAACTGTTATGGTTCAGCAACAGAATTTGATGATAACAATACAGCAACCATCATTACAGGAGTACAACAGGATGTTGATGAACTTAAAACTAGCGAAGAATATTATAGAGAAATAAACCTACGATTAGGGAAACTTTCTGAAAATTTTGGCGGTGGAATTCTTCTTGAGAATGAAGAAAGAAAAATTTTCTTTATAAATCAGCAATTTTGCGACTACTTTAATATACCCGTGGCTCCGGAATTTTTACTTGGAGGTGATTGCTCAAATGCCGCAGAAAACAGTAAACATCTTTTTAAGGATCCTGATCTTTTCATTTCTAATGTTAATACCATTTTAGAAAATAAGCTACAGGTTTTTGATGAGGTTTACGAAATGAAAAATGGGTTGATACTTGAACGGGATTATATCCCCATTTTCGAAGAGCAGCGTTATAAAGGACATTTATGGATTTACAGAGATATAACTCGCTTTAAAGAAAATGAAGATAAACTACAGTATAGATTAAATTTTGAAGAACTGATAACAAAGCTGTCCGCAAAATTTATAAACCTTGCATGGAAAGATGTCGATAAAGAGATTGATGAAGCACTTGGTATGATTGGAAATTTTATTTCTGCTGACAGAAGTTATGTTTTCCTTTTTTGTGATGATGGTAAGTTTATGAGTAACACTCACGAATGGGTAAATGCAGGAGTAACAAGTGAAAAAGAATCTCTTAAATATATTCCAACGGATATTTTTCCATGGTGGATGAATAAAATAAATAATCAGGAAACAATCTATATACCGTCAGTAGAAGAACTACCGATTGAAGCAAATGCAGAAAAAGAAATTTTAGAACCACAAGGTATAAAGTCTCTAATTGTAGTCCCTATGATATACAGCAATGGAGTAATCGGCTACATTGGGTTCGATTCGATATATCAAGCTGGAAACTGGTCTGAAGACAGCATTAAATTATTAACAATGGCTGCTAGTGTAATCACAAATGCAATTAAAAGAAAAGAAAATGAAGAAGCTTTAAGTAAAAGTGAGTCACAATACAGAATAGTTGTTAACACAATTAAAGAGGTGATTTTTCAAACAGATAGAGATGGAAATTGGATATTTCTAAATCCTGCTTGGACAGAAATTACCGGTTATACTTTAGAAGAAACCATCGGACAAAATTTTTCAGCGTTTATTCATAATGACGAAAAAATAAAGAACTTTGATCTATTACAAAGACTTATAGAAGGTAAAAAAGAATATAGTTTACATGATATTGTTATTGTTACAAAAGAGGGGCAATTAAAGACATGCGAAGTTTATGTAAGACCCCTATGTGATGATAAAAATTATGTAATTGGCATTAGCGGCACAGTAAGAGATATAACCCGGCAACGAGAATCGGAACAAGAAATTAGAAAATTGAATCGTGCAATTGAAACAATTGAAACAGGGATTTTACTAGCTGATTTCAAGGGTATTATTTCTTACGTTAATCCAAGTTTAATATCAATTTTTGGGTTCAAATCTTCAAGCGACATCATCGGAAAAAGCATTTTTTTACTTTCAAGTAATGAAGGAACCACTGTATTAAAAGAAGTAATCATAACAAGACTTATGAGTGGTAATAACTGGAAAGGTGAAATTGAATTAAGAAAGGCAAATGGAAAATTCTTTCCCGCTGAAGCGATATGCTCCGTCGTACATGATGATAAAGACAAACCACTATATGTAGTTGCAAACTTCTATGATATAACTGAAAGAAAAAAAGCTGAATTTGAAGTAAGGAATTCACTTATTAAAGAACGCGAATTAAGTGAATTAAAAACAAAATTTGTTTCAATGGTTTCTCACGAGTTTAGAACACCGCTAGCAGCAATTCTTTCTTCATCAGATTTAATTGAAATGTATTGGGATAAACTTAATGAAGAAAAACGAACCTCGCTTTTAGCGAAAATAAAAGTATCAGTAAAAAACTTAATCGAAATTTTAAGTGATGTAACTGAAATAAATAAAGTGGATTCTGGTAAAGCAAAAGTAACACTTGAAAAAATTGATGTGGTTAATTTTATAAATGACATGATAGATGAGGTAAAACAAGGATATCCTGTTTCTGCTAAAATAAGTTTTACTTCAGAAAAAGAGTCTTTAGTTCTTAAAAGTGACAAAAAATTATTAAGACAGGTCTTTATAAATCTTATTAATAATGCCGTAAAATACACAGATCCTAAAAAAAGTATTTACATCTCACTTGAACATCAACCGGATTTAACAATTTTTAAAGTTGAGGATGAAGGAATAGGAATTCCTGGTGAAGATTTTGATACTTTATTCGAACCATTTATGCGAAGTAAGAACACAGGAAAAATTAAGGGAACGGGATTGGGATTATCCATTCTAAAACGTGCAGTAAATCTGCTTGACGGTAGAGTTGATTTTTCCAGCACTTTAAATGTTGGTTCAATATTTACTGTTTACCTGCCAAACGATATTTCAATTATCCAGGAGGATGAAATAAAGCATGAATTTAATTTCTTATAAAATACTAGTTGTTGAAGATTCAGATGATTTGAGAGAAAACATTGTCTCGCTTCTTGAGCTAAATGATTATCAAGTTATATTTGCGGAAAATGGCTATGATGGATTGCAGCTCGCAATACAACAAATGCCTGATTTAATAATTGCAGACAGAATGATGCCTGTTATGGAGGGCACGCAAATGCTTCAGGAAATCAGAAATAATAGCGTTACATCAAACATTCCACTGATATTTTTAACTGCTAAATCATCGACATCAGATATACGTGATGGAATGAATTACGGCGCTGATGATTATCTTACAAAACCATTTGAAGCACCAGAACTCTTAAAAGCTGTTAAAACCAGACTTGAAAAGAAAAGTAAAACAGATGAAAAATTTGAGAAGGTATATAAAAACATTTCCCAATCAATTCCGCACGAATTAAGAACACCACTTGTATCTCTGCAAGGGTTTTCCAATATCATTATCGATGAGATTGAGACTATTGATCGGGAAACAATAAAAGATATGATGATAATGATAAAAAATGCATCAATTCGACTTCATAGAACTATCGAAAAATTTATATTGTTTACAGAAGCAGAACTAATGCTTAAGGATAAAAAGAATTATTCAAGCCTGTCATCTGGATTAACACATATTGATAAAACTACTTTTGAGATTTTAATTGCTGATAAAATAAAATCTACAGAGACAAACCATACTTTTAATATTAATGTTAAAGACTGTCAGGTTAAGATTTGGAATGAGCATTTTAAAGTTATCTTTAATGAAATAATTGATAATGCAATAAAATTTTCTTACCCTAATAAACCTATTGAAATATATTCAAAAGATGACAAATCCAGTTATATACTTGTTATAAAAAATTATGGCCGTGGAATGAGTGAAGATGAAATAAAAAACTCTGCTCCGTTTATACAGCACAACAGAAGTTATTATGAACAGCAGGGCAATGGACTAGGTTTGGCTATCACTCAACGAATTGCAGATTTTTATGATGTAAAACTAGAAATACATAGTGAAAAAGACTCTTGTCTTGAAGTTGTTCTACTCTTTAGAAAAGCAGAACAATTAAATACCTATACAAAATTTTCAGAGCAGAATTTTCTATCTAATTAAAGAAGATTGTTTAAATATCCTTTAAATAATCTGCTCCTCCAAGAGAATTTATTTGCCTTACTATCCAATTTTGTCTTCCTCGTACATAACCACTAGGTTTTACAGCAGAATATTTTTTTGGATTTGGTAAAATTGCAGCCAACAATGCTGCTTGTCTTATATTCAAACTTGCAGCTGGTTTTTTAAAATAAGCTACACTCGCTGTTCCCACACCAAAGATTTTATCACCCATTTCTGCAATGTTCATATGTACTTCCAGAATCCGTTGTTTATCCCAGAGCAATTCTATTAATAATGTAAAGTATGCCTCGATTCCTTTACGAAGAAAACTTTTCCCTTCCCACAAAAAAAGATTTTTTGCAACTTGCTGAGTGATTGTGCTGGCTCCTCTTACCCGCCTTCCTCGTTTATTTTCCTTTAATGCCTTTTCAATCTGTTTAAAATCAAACCCAAAGTGTTTAGGAAAATTTTGATCTTCTGCTGCAACGATTGCGATAGGCATAAACTTAGAGACATCATCATAATCCACCCAATGATATTTTATTAATTCAAATTCTCCATCAAACAAACCGGATATTTGTCTTTGAACCATTATTGAGCTTGTAACAGGATTTATCCATCTCATTGAAAAAACTACAAGTACTGTTGAGACAAAAAAGAAAATTGCGAACTTTAAAATCCATTTAAAGAAGTTAAAGATTCTTTTTCCGAAGGATATTTTTTGGGATGATGATTTTTTTGCCATATGATTTTGAATTATGGAACCGGATCATATCCGCTGCCACCCCAAGGATGACAACGTGAAATTCTTTTAACTCCCAGCCAACTGCCTTTTAATATTCCGTACTTTTTCAATGCTTCCAAAGTATAATGTGAACACGTGGGAGAGTATCTGCAAGATGATGGAAACAATGGAGATATTAACAATTGATAAATCTTAATAAGCAGAATAAATGGGACTGCTAAAAGTTTTAAAATTATGTCTAAATATTTTTTTATAGCTATTTCAATCAATTATTGCGATTTACACATCAAATATTGTCAATTTTTTAATCATAAAAACGAACTAATTACTAATTAAATGATGTTGCTCACCAAATAATTTTGAATTTTGTTTTTTTTATCGGTTTATTTGCAAGCGTTTTTTTCAAATTAAAGAAGATATAATGGCAAAAAACTTAGTAATAGTAGAATCACCGGCAAAAGCAAAGACAATTGAAGGTTATTTAGGCAAGGATTTTTTAGTTACATCCAGTTACGGACACATACGTGATCTTGAAAAGAAAAATAAAGGTGTTGAGATCGAAAATGATTTTAAACCTCTATATAAAATTTCAGAAGAGAAAAAGAAAGTTGTTACCGAATTAAAAAAGCTCTCTAAAAAAGCTGAAACAGTTTGGCTTGCAACTGACGAGGACCGTGAAGGTGAGGCAATTTCCTGGCATCTCAAAGAAGCATTAGAGCTTGAAGAAAAAAAAATCAAACGAATTGTTTTTGATGAAATTACAAAGACGGCCATTCTTAATGCTATAAAAAATCCAAGAAAAATTGATTATCATCTTGTTGATGCACAACAAGCAAGAAGAATTTTAGATCGTCTGGTGGGATTTGAAATTTCTGGAATATTATGGCGAAAAATAAAATCAAAACTGTCTGCAGGCAGAGTTCAATCTGTTGCAGTTAGATTGATTGTTGAACGAGAGCGTGAGATTGATTCTTTCATTCCAGAATCCAGATTTAAAGTTGTTGCAAATTTTATTGTAACCGATGATAAGGGAAATAAAACAAATCTTAAAGCAGAACTTGCAAGATATCTTAAGGATGAAAAAG
>CALLZX010000403.1 GCA_937858935.1 uncultured Ignavibacteriales bacterium
CATTTGGAAGCAAGTTCATTGACTTCATCATATCAAAGTAAGCATCACCCATCATTTTGTATCCTGCAAAATTCGGATGCAGATGATCAACCATTAAGTTTGAGCCAACTATTCCATTCGGACTTTTAGATTGGAATAAAGAATCGATGTTAACAACCGGTAAATTATATTCTATTGCAAGTTTATAAATTGCATCATTAATATTTTGCGGAGCTCTGAAACGAAGTGCATCAAGATCTTTTGCCCGCGTAAATAACTCCCTGGCTTTTGCGTAGTTTCCGTTTTCATATTCTTTTTGCGCATCCAGATATACATCTTCTGCAGATTTATTATTCCCATCTTTAACCGAAACAAATGGTTTTTGATCTTTAGCATTAAAAGTAAGATTGCCGATGATAACAGGTATGTTTCTATCCTTAAACATTTTAAGAATATCATTCATATTGCCGCTGAACTGATCGATGCCGTTGTTAAACATATCTGAGTTAATGGGAATTAAAGACTCACCAATCATTCTGCTCATTAAAGTTTCATTACCATCATCAGTTTTTGATCCGGCAGAATTAAATATTCCTAAAATTCCGGAAATGATATTCTGTAAAAACTGTGTTGTTCTATAATCTCTTAGTTTTAGATAGAGATTTACAAGTCCTCTTGAGTAACCCATATTAACCGAAGAACCAACTCCAAGCGCACCATAGTATTCATTATGTCCTGTGTATATAAGTATCAGATCAGGCTGCATCTCAACAACACCGTAAGCAATATCTCTGATTGTGTAAGAATTGATAGCAGAAATCCCAAGGTTAATTACTTCAATAGTATTCTCAGGATATAAAAGTTCAAGTTTTCTTTTTATGTGTCGGGAGAAAGATACATTTGGGACATAAGGCCAGCCAGCAGCACTGCTTTCACCTAAAACAAAAATTCTAAATGAATTACTTTTCTTCTCAATGTCAAAACCATCAGGCACAACAGAAGGTGTTGCTTTGATATTAAAGAAATATTTTCTGGGCAGATCGGGATTTGCGAAATATTTATCTGAATGATATTCAGAAGCCGGAGCAAAGTATTTGAAATCATATCCGTAATCAAAATATCTTAAAGTTAACTCGAATAGAATTACAAACACAAATGGAATTGCAACAAGAATAATGTAAAACCAGAATGGGCTTTTCTTAAGGGTTTTATTTGATTCTGATTTTGTTTCAACTTCAGTTTTGGTTGATACTTTTTTGTTTTTGCTCATTAGATTTATTTGCTTGCTCTTATGTGGTTTACTAATTAACTTTTTTTAAGATAGGTGAATTTAGTAAATTCATTACACTATTTTTAACAAAAATTTATATTCAGAAATCTTATAAATGATAAAATTTTCGCACCTCTGTCTTTTATTGGCTTTTATTACCTCGCTAATCCAGGGCCAGAGTTTTATGGATAATTCGGTTGCCCGCGTTGGTAATATTTCAATCTCTGATAAAGAGTTTTTAGAGAGATATGAAATGACTCCCGGTATAAATCGTCATAGAAAAAGCACAGTTGAATCTCAAAAAATTGAATTTTTGTTCTCTCTTGTAGCCGAAAAACTTTGGTCGCTTGAAGCATTATCCAGAAGAATGGATACAACCGAAGTGATAAAGTTTACAACAAATGCATTTGAAAAAATGTTTATTCGGGATGCGCTTTTTAAGAAAGAAATCCAGGAAAAAATTGTTGTTTCAGAAAATGAAATGTCAGTTGGGCTAAAAAGAAACTCATCAAAACTATATGTTAGGTTCCTTTTTTCATATGATATTGAAGAAATAAATAATCTACATAAACTTCTACAGAATGGTGTCCCATTCGATTCAATACTTATTGAAAGTCCTGAGTATGAAGAACAAATAACTCCTGTGGAAATAGTGTTCGGTCAAATGGATGAAAGCGTTGAAGAAATTCTGTTCAACCTTAAGATAAATGATTTTACCCGGCCAGTTTTAACCCCTGATGGGTGGTATATTTTTTATCTCGTTAATAAATCTGAGGAGATTCTGGCGGGTTCTAATGACAGGGAAGATGCAATTAAAACAGTTCGTAAAACGCTTGAAGCAAGAAAATTAATTGAAAGGCAGAAAATATTTTACGCAGAGTTTTTTAAGGATAAAAAAGTTGATATTGATCCCGAACTTTTTGAAATCTTGGCAAAAAATGTTTCATCATTGTTTGAATACAAAAAGAAAAACTTTTTTATTAAGGATGGTGATCTTATAAATCTTGAACCGGCAGATGTACTTAAAATGGAAGATGTATTTGGGGAAAAGCTGTTAAGTAAAACGTTTATTATGCTAGATGAAGATCCAATTAGTTTTAAGGAGTATTTACGAAGTCTGATTTTTGATGGATACAATTCCACTGAATATAAAATAAATTATGTACGTGCATCACTTGATAATAGAATCAGGCGTGATGTTGAGAAGGAATTGCTTTCCCAGGAAGGTAAAGAAAGAGGCTACGGTAATCTTCCTGAAGTTAGAAATGAAGTTGAAATTTGGAGACAAAACTATTTGTTCCAGATATTAAAAGATGGATTCCGTGATTCTGTTGAGGTGAGTAATGAAGAAGTTTATAATTTCTATCTTAAAAACAATCAACCTGAATCTTACCCGATGCTGGTAAATATTATTGAAATATTAACAGATAGCATTGAGATAGTTGAAAACATATTTAATGAATTAAATACAGGGTTAGATTTTAAAGATCTTGCAATAAAATATAATAAACGTGAATGGTCTAAAAAAAATAACGGCGAGTATGGTCTATTCCCGATTACCCAACATGGTGAGATAGGCAGAATTGCTGCAACCATGAATGTTGGTGATGTTTATGGCCCGCTAAAGTTAAAAGAAGGTTATTCAGTATTTAAGCTGATTGACAAACAGGACGAAAAAATTATTCCGCCAAAACCATTTGAAAAATTTAAAGATCAATACAAACAGGATTTAACATATCAAAAGCTCTACAAAAAAATGACAGACTTTACATATGGTTTAGCTGTTAAATATGGTGTTAGTTTAAACTTGGAAAATTTGGAGCAAATTAAAGTTACTTCATTACCGAGTTTTGGGATGAGATTTTTAGGCTTTGGTGGAAAGATGACAGCAGTTCCGATTATCGCACCTAATGTTGAATGGGCAGAGCAGTGGATAAAAAATCAGCAGCAACCGCAGGTGATTCCTTAAATGTATATACTCGGCATATCAGCATTTTATCACGATAGCGCAGCTTGTCTTGTAAAAGATGGAGAAATTCTTTCTGCTGCACAGGAAGAAAGATTTACGCGCAAGAAGCACGATCACAACTTTCCGCAAAAAGCAATTGAGTTTTGTCTTAAAGATGCAGGTATTACAGCTGAGCAGATTGATCTTGTAGCGTTTTATGATAAACCATTTTTAAAGTTTGAACGATTGCTGGAAACTTATCTTGCTTATGCTCCGGTTGGAATAAAATCATTCATCAAAGCAATGCCTTTGTGGATAAAGGAAAAGCTCTGGATGAAAGAAATGATAAAAGATAATCTTGGTTATACAGGAAAAATTATTTTTCCAGAACATCATGAGTCTCACGCAGCATCAGCATTTTATCCTTCGCCATATAACAAAGCAGCAATACTTACAATGGATGGAGTTGGCGAGTGGACAACAACGAGTTACGGAATTGGTGATGGAAATGATGTTAAGCTTTTAGCAGATATAAAATTTCCGCATTCATTAGGATTGTTGTATTCAGCAATAACATATTACACAGGATTTAAAGTAAACTCAGGCGAGTACAAAGTTATGGGACTCGCTCCATACGGTGAACCAAAGTATAAGCAATTAATTTATGATCATCTGATTGATGTAAAAGATGATGGTTCATTCCGAATGAATATGGATTACTTTAATTACTGTCAGGGACTTACGATGACTAACGCAAAGTTTAACAAGCTTTTCGGAGGACCAGCAAGAGAACCTGAAACTAATCTTACTCAAAAAGAAATGGATCTTGCCAGATCTTTGCAGGAAGTAACAGAAGAGATTGTTCTTAAACTTGGCAATCACGTTTACAAAGAAACAGGATTAAAAAATCTTTGTCTTGCGGGCGGAGTTGCGCTTAATTGTGTTGCGAATGGAAGATTGTTGAGAGAAGGTCCATTTGAAAATATCTGGATACAACCAGCTGCTGGTGATGCAGGCGGAGCATTGGGTGCTGCACTAATCGGATGGTATAAATATCATAACAAGCCTAGAATCGCTGATGATAAAACAGATTCACAAAAGGGTTCTTACTTGGGACCTGAGTTTGATGAAGATGAAATCCATTCGTTTATACAATCCCACAATCTTACAGCAAAAAAACATAGTGATGACGAGTTGATAGAAAATGTAGCTAATCTTATAAACTCAGAAAAAGTAATTGGCTGGTTTGATGGTAAGATGGAATTTGGTCCTCGTGCGCTTGGCTCTCGTACAATAATTGGAGATGCACGTTCACCAAAGATGCAGGCGACGATGAACATCAAGATAAAATTCAGGGAAGGGTTCAGACCATTTGCTCCTTCTGTGCTTTATGAAAAAGTAAGTAAGTTTTTTGAAATTGAAAAAGCTAGTCCTTATATGCTTCTTACTGCTGATGTAAAAAAAGAGCGTAGAATCCCGATGACAGATGAAGAACATAAGAAATGGGGGATAGATAAATTAAATGTTGTAAGATCGGATATCCCGGCAATAACACACGTTGATTATTCAGCAAGACTACAGACAGTGCATAAAGAAACAAATCCTCGTTACCATAAGCTTATTTCAAAGTTTGAGGAGAAAACCGGCTGTGCGGTTATAATCAATACTTCTTTTAATGTAAGAGGTGAACCAATTGTCTGCACTCCAAAAGATGCATATAAATGTTTTATGAGAACCGATATGGATTATCTTGTCCTTGGAAATTATATTTTAAGTAAAGAAGATCAGAAACCGCTTGAAAATGACAGCGACTGGAAAAAAGAATTTGTACTGGATTAAAAAATGTTAAAAGATGAATTAAAGTTTATAGATAAATCAGACGAAGCAGTAAAGAAAACGGGAATCTCAGTTGGTGTTGTTCTTATTCTGATCTCATTATTATTGTGGTATTTAGGCAAAGCATCTTTTGTTTATTTCTCAATAACAGGTGGGTTGTTTGTTATACTTGCGTTCATTTCAATCCCAATTTTACGTCCATTTCATAAGCTTTGGATGATGCTTGCATTACTGATGGGATTTGTGATGTCGCGAGTTATTTTAACAATACTCTATTATATTGTATTAACACCAATTGGATTATTGGCAAAGATAGTTGGTAAAAAATTTATACCATTGGGATTTGATAAGAAAACACCCACTTATTGGGAAAAACGAGAGAATATTGTTAAACAAAAAATAGATTATGATAGACAGTTTTAATTAACGGACAGGGCGAGCCCTGTCTCTGCAGAGAATTGATAACATAGGGGAGAGGCTCATCTCTCCCGAATAGAAATTATGAAGAAAGAAAACATATGAGCAAATTATCTATACTATCAGAGTTGTGGGAATTTTTAAAAGTAAGAAAAAAATGGTGGCTGCTGCCAATCATTTTATTTTTAGTTCTGCTTGGCGGATTAATAATTATTACTCAAGGTTCTGCATTAGCACCGTTTATTTATGCGATATTCTAAATGATGATTTTGTAGCACAGTCTTAAGTCTGTGTTACGATTAAGTAATATGAAAAAGAAAATTAAAATAGTTATCGAAAAGAAAAAGAAACGGGTTCCTGTACCCCAGAAACCGCCAAAGGTTGAAAAGAATCCTAATGCTTATGATAGGTACGAAGAGAAGAAAAAGATCAAGAAAAAAATCCAAGAAGACTTAAACTCAAATGGTTAAGACTTCTGTAATTGCAGCATTTTATAATAATATCAAATATTTAAAACTTGTACTTGCAGGATTTCAAAGACAAACTGAAGTGGACTTTGAATTAATTATTGCGGATGATGGTTCAACTGAAGAAGTTGTTAGAGAAATTGAATCCTTTACTTCAAATTATTCTTTCCGAATTAAACACATCTGGCATCCTGATAAAGGATTTAGAAAAAACAAAATTCTTAACCAGGCTATACTTGCATCGTCTTCAGATTATTTAATATTTATTGATTCCGATTGTGTGCCGCATTCTAAATTTATAGAAGAGCATCTTAATGAAAAGACAAATACTGTAGTGCTTACAGGTCGACGAGTAAACCTTTCACAAAAAATTACTAATGAACTTACTGAACTAAATATCAGAAATGGATTTCTTGAAAACCAATATCTCAAAATTATTGAAGATGGATTGTTTGGAAAATCTTATGATGTTGAAAAAGGCTTTTATCTTGAGATTAAATTTTTAAGAAAAACATTCAATATAAAATACCGGGGATTACTTGGTTGTAACTTTTCACTTCACAAAAAGGATTTACTTGATATTAACGGATTTGATGAAAGATACGAAGCGCCATCTATTGGTGAGGATTCTGATGTGGAATTTAGATTGGGATTAAATGGAGTAAAAGTAAAATCGCTAAATCAGATTGCTGTTCAATATCATCTCTATCATAAATTGCAGGAACGACCACAAAAGAATCTTGATCTTTTCAATGAAGTTAAGAACTCTAATTTAGCATACACTCCTTTCGGCCTAAAAAAGTAATACAAAATCTCATTCTGACTCAACTATTTAAGTAAAATCTTTAAAAATTCTTAAAAAAAGCTTGGAATGTTTTTTGTCTCGCCTTATATTCGAAATCAATAATTGAAACATTCCTAAATAATTAAGGATTTTTATGTTGGACGATATAGATCTCCAAATTTTACGAACTTTACAAAAAAGTGGGCGTACAAAACGCAATGAACTTGCTGAGGAAGTTAAACTTTCTATTCCTTCTGTTAGCGAAAGACTTAACAAACTTGAAGATAAAAAAATAATTGAAGGATACTATGCAAAACTAAATCGTAAAGCATTCAATTACGATATAATGGCTTTTATACTTGTAATGATGGATTCATCAAAACATTATAAAAATCTTATTAGTAATGTTGAAAAAATGCCTGAGATACTTGAGTGCCACGCAGTGCTTGGTGAAGGTTCTCATCTTTTAAAGGCTTTGGTTAAAAATACTGAAGCACTTGAAAAAGTTCTTTCAGTTATTCAATCATGGCAAGGTGTGATGGGAACAAAAACAACTTATGTCCTTTCAACGGTAAAAGAAACTTTTGAAATCAATGTTTAATAATTAATAATCATAAAGGAAAGTATATGGCAAAAACTTCTAATGGAGCAATTGAAAAGGTGCTCAAGTTTATAAAGGAAAAAGGAATAAAATTTGTGGATTTAAAGTTCATGGATTTTCCTGGACAGTGGCAGCATTTTACAGTTCCTGTTACACATTTTGATGCGGGTTCATTTGATGATGGATACGGTTTTGATGGCTCATCAATCCGCGGTTGGAAAGCAATACACGAAAGCGATATGCTTTTGATTCCGGATGCAGAAACAATGTTTGTGGATTCATTCATTGAAGCCCCAACAATAAGTTTAATTTGTGATGTTTACGAACCAGCAACAAAAGAAAAATATTCACGATGCCCGCGTAACATCGCACAAAAAGCCGAAGCTTATCTTATTTCAACAGGAATTGCTGATACAGTTTATTACGGGCCTGAAGCAGAGTTTTTTGTTTTTGATGATGTAAGATTTGACTCGCAGCCGAACGGAAGTTTTTATGTCGTTGATTCTATTGAAGGAAAATGGAACAGCGGAAGAGAAGAAAATCCAAACCTTGGTTACAAACCAAGATTTAAAGAAGGATATTTTCCAGTGCCACCAACAGATTCTTTGATGGATTTAAGAAATGAAATGGTTACTAATCTTATCAATTGCGGAATCGATGTTGAAGCACAGCATCACGAAGTTGCAAGTGGTGGACAGTGCGAGATTGATTTGCGATTTATGCCTCTTGTTAAAGCTGCTGATCAGTTGTTGATGTTCAAGTACATTGTAAAGAACACCGCAAAAAAGAATAATAAAACAGTTACTTACATGCCAAAACCAATTTATGGTGATAATGGAAGCGGTATGCACGTGCATACTTCACTTTGGAAAAAAGGTAAACCACTTTTTGCTGGTTCTGGTTACGCCGGATTAAGTGAAATGGGATTATACTTTATTGGCGGATTGTTAAAACACGCGGCAAGTTTACTTGCATTTACAAATCCAACAACAAACTCTTACAAAAGATTAGTTCCAGGATTTGAAGCTCCAGTTAACTTAGCTTACTCGCAAAGAAACAGAAGTGCATCGATAAGAATACCAATGTATTCATCATCACCAAAAGCTAAACGTGTTGAGTTTAGATGTCCTGATGCTTCAGGAAATCCTTATCTTGGATTTTCTGCAATGTTAATGGCAGGATTAGATGGGGTAATTAATCGAATCGATCCGGGTGAACCGCTTGATAAGGATATTTACGATATGGAACCCGAAGAATTGAAAAACGTTCCTTCAACCCCAGGCAGTTTACAGGAAGCATTGAAGGCTCTGGAAAATGATCACGAATATTTATTAAAAGGCGATGTATTTACTGAAGACGTAATTGAAACCTGGATAAAATATAAAATGGAAAAAGAAGTTAAACCAATGGCTCTTCAACCACATCCATACGAATTTGGTTTGTATTATGATGTTTAATTGATTGCAGTCATTGCTAGTGAGTCCTCGAACGAAGCAATCTAGATAATAAATTAATTTATTATAAAACCCCGATTTTTTAAGTCGGGGTTTTTATTTGCCTTAAGTGTTATTTGAGATTAATACTATTCAGAATTATTTACTTAATTTTGACTAAGACAATTCAATCTATTCTTATAAAGTGCAGGTAAAACATGAATTACTTAATTAGAATTACTAGTCTCATCATTGTCATCCTTTCATTAAATAATATTTCAGAGGCAAAATTATTAGTTTCAAAACTCTACTCAGATCATATGGTAATACAAAGAAACCAACCAATTGTAGTTTGGGGTTGGGCTGAAGCTAATTCAACAATTAAAATTAATTTTAACAATTTAGAATTCAGTTCAAACGTGAATGATAATGGTGACTGGAAAGTTACATTACCAATAATGAAAGAAGGCGGACCATTTGAAATGATAATTTCAAATCAGGAAGAAAAAATAATTGTGCAAGATATCTTAATCGGCGATGTTTGGCTTTGTTCTGGCCAATCAAACATGGAGTGGATTGTGGCAAATTCAAACAACGCTGAAGATGAAATAAAAAATTCATTAGACAATAAACTTCGCCATTTTGATATTCCAAACACATCTTCTGAAAAACCAGAGAACGATATTTTAGGTGGCGATTGGAAAATAAGTAATCCTGAAAACACATGGAATTTTTCTGCAACAGCATACTTCTTTGCAAAAGAATTGAGAAAACATGTTGATGTTCCGATTGGATTAATAAACTCATCCTGGGGCGGCAGCAGAATTGAAACTTGGATGAGTGCAAAATCTATAAACATAAACAATCAGCAAGAGTTAATGGACGAAGTTAAAAGACAAGCTGAATTAGAGTATATAAATCAATTAAAAAAATTTCAACAAATATTTCCTGGAATTTCTGATATCGATTTAGGAATGAGAAATGATCAGCCCTTATGGGCATCTTCAGAATTAGATGAATCAGATTGGAAAGATATTGTTGTTCCAATTTTCTGGGAAGATGCAGGTTTTAATGGTTTGGATGGAATTGGCTGGTATCGTTTAACTTTTTATCTCACTCCCGAAGAAGCTAAAGGTGAGTTTGAATTAGGTTTAGGTAAAATTGATGATTCCGATATTGCCTGGTTAAATGGAATTAAAGTTGGTGAGATGACACAAGCATGGGATCAACCAAGGGTTTATAAAATTCCATCTAATGTTTTAAATGAAGGAAAAAATGTTTTGTGTGTTCGTGTAGATGATACCGGGGGTGCAGGTGGAATTTGGGGTGATGTTTCATCAGTTTATCTTAAATCGCTGACCTTGGTAAAACCTTTAGCAGGTAACTGGAAATTTAGAATTGGTGCGGTTAAACGAACTGAAATTGCAACCAATCAAATTCCAACTTTACTTTATAACAGAATGATTCATCCAATTATAAATTTTCCAATCAAAGGTGTTATTTGGTATCAAGGTGAATCTAATGCAAATAATGTTGAGGATGCATTTAAATATCGAAAAGTTTTTTCAGATATGATAAAAGATTGGCGGGCATCCTGGAATGTTGGTGACTTACCATTTCTTTTTGTTCAGTTAGCTAATTACAGAGAACCAGATGAAGAGCCCTATGATAGCCCGTGGGCTATGATTAGGGAATCTCAGTCAGATGTACTTACACTTCCAAACACCGGGCAAGCAGTTATTATTGATATCGGTAATGCAAATGATGTTCATCCGCGTGATAAACAAAATGTTGGATTACGTTTGTCTTTAGCAGCAAGAAAAATCGCATATGGAGAAAATATTGTTTTCTCTGGGCCAACTTATAAAAGTTCCAAAATCAAAAATGGAAAGATGATAATATCATTTGATAATATTGGATCCGGATTAGTTTGTAAAGACAAGTACGGATATGTAAAAGGATTTGCGATTGCTGGTGCTGATAAAAAATTTATTTGGGCAAGTGCTTTCATTGAAAATAATAAAATTGTTGTATGGAATGAGAAGATTAAAAACCCAAAATATGTTAGATATGGCTGGGCTGATAATCCTGATGATTTGAATCTGTATAATGAGGAAGAATTGCCTGCTTGTCCATTTAGAACAGATAAGAATGATAGATAAGTGTCATTGCGAACAATGTAACGATAGAAGCAATCTGATATAATATTTGGCAGATTGCTTCATCGAACTTACAATAGCTATCATTTAATCCAATCTTGCCAAACTTCAGGTTTATAACCAACTGTAGCAACTCTATCATTTCTTACAATTGGAGTTTTTAATAGCAAAGGATCAGCAAATAATTCTTCTTCAATATCAAAAACCATAAACTGCATTCCACTATCTTTATATCGTTTACCCTCTCTATCAATTAAATCATCCAAAGAAATAACTCTTGAAATATTATCAAGCTCACCTTTTGCTAACCCTTTTACGGTTAAATCTCTAAAGTGAAATGGAATTCTTCTTTCCTTAAAGTAACGTTCTGCTTTTTGTGTTTCTTTGCACTTCTTTGTGCCGATTATTTGGATGTTCATAGAGTAACCTTAATTATCTCTTTTGAGTGAAAAATCTAGATACAATATAAAAATCATTTTGTCTTAAACGTAGAACAGACTTCAGTCTGCTTATTATAAAAATTTTATTGCAAAATACTTTTTTTAAGCAAAATCCATAACAATCGCAGACTGAATTCTATGCGACGGATTTATGTGAATATGTTTAAATGATTTTTGATTCCGGGCTTTAATTTTTAATTTGCAATTAGTTAATCATCAATTTGGAAATGAAAATGAGAAATAAAACCCAATCCTATATTGTTCTTTTAACTTTTGTTCTATTATCTAAAATTACATTAGCACAAACTTATTATGGAATAAATCCCGATACAGTTAAAGCACAAAAGTTTGATATGGGTAAAATGTGGACCTTTGAAAATCCTCCTCTTGATTACTTTGAAAAAGAATATGGATTTAATCCATCTGACGAATTGCTGGAGAAGTTTCAAAAAAGTGCACTTAAGTTTGGTAATGGCTGCTCAGCATCATTTGTTTCTGAGGATGGGTTGATAATGACTAATCATCATTGTGTTCGCGGAAATCTGCCAACAATACAAACGGGAGAAGAAAATATTTTGCGCGATGGATTTTATGCAGAATCTTTAGATGAAGAAAGAACAATTCCAAATCTTAAAGTTGAGCAATTATTATTAATAAAAGATATAACTGAGCAAATTCAAAGTGCAATGGATGAAGGGAAAACAGATATAGAAAAACTTGAGTTACGAGATAAGAAGATAGATGAATTAAAATCTGAAGGAGCAAAGACAAATCCTGAATTGACTTTTAAAGTAATATCATTATACAATGGTGGAAAATTTTCATTATACGGTTATAAAGTTTATAATGATATAAGATTAGTATTTGTTCCAGAGTTGTTTGTTGCGAAACTTGGCGGCGATCCTGACAATTTTACTTATCCGCGTTATGGTTTGGATTGTGCATTTCTTCGTGCTTATGAAAACGGCAAACCAATAAAAACAGATTTTTATTTTAAATGGAGTGAGGAAGGTGTAGTTGAAGATCAACCAATATTTGTTATTGGAAATCCAGGTGGCACAGATAGAATTTTTACAATGGCACAAATTGAATATGAAAGGGATATAAGATATCCGATGCTGGTTGGAATGTTTAAGGAAATGTATGGAATCTATTATAAAATGGTTATTGAAACTAATGCAGAAGATTATAAACTTATTGCTCGACTTTACTCATTTGGCAATGCACTTAAAGTTTATCAAGGCACATACAAAGCTTTGCTTGATCCATTTCTAGTTGCTAGGAAAAAAGATTTTGAAAAGATTTTTAGAGAATCGGTTAAAAACGATAATGAATTAAATGAAAAATATGGAAATATTTGGAATGAAATAGAAACCTCACGGAATCAAGCCAGAGTCGATGCAAAAAAGATTTACGCTTACACAATTAATTTCTACTCACCGCAGTATTTGTTTATCGCAAAAAATCTTGTGGATTATGCAAAACAATTAAAAGAGAATAAAATCACAAAAGAAAAATTTGATTCATTAACTGCTAAGCTATTCCCGGAAGATTTAAATGAGGATTTACAAAAGCAATTATTGGTTATTCAACTTAATATATTAAAGAACAATCTTTCTGCTGATAACAAACTGGTGAATGATTTGATCGGGACAAAATCCATTGAAGAAGCCGCATATGAAATCATTGCAAAATCTAATCTTGTCAGCAAAGAAAAACTTTTAAGTCTGACAGAAGGTGGATATGAGCGGATTTTAAATTCAATTGATCCGTTTATTTATTATGTCTTAAATACTCAAGATGAATTGAAAAAAATGCAAGATGAAAATCAAACTAGAGTAGATAGAGAAGAAATATTAAACCAAGCATTAGGTGAAGCACTTTACAAAGTTTATGGAGATGCAATTCCTCCTGATGCAACAGGAACATTACGTTTAGCTGATGGAATTGTGAAAGGGTATGATTACAATGGAACCCGCGCACCGATTAAAACAACATTTTATGGAGCATTAGATCGTTATTATTCTTTTGATAAAAAGTTTCCGTTTAATCTTCCCAACTACTTTGAAGATTTACCAGAAGAATTTGATCTATCAACACCGTTGAATTTTATTAGTACCAATGATATTGTAGGTGGAAATTCGGGAAGTCCAGTTATAAATGTTAAGGGAGAAATTGTTGGGTTAGCTTTCGATGGAAATATTGAAAGCTTACCTAGTAATTTTATTTATACAACAGAAGCAAACAGAACTGTTTGCGTTAGTGCTCTTGGAATGATCGAAGCTATTCGTGATCTTTACAAAGCCAATCAATTAGGAAGTGAAATTAAAAACGGAAAGTTAGAATAATATGCAGTGGATAGTTTTATTTATAGCCGGACTTTTCGAAGTTGCCTGGGCTATTGGTTTAAAGTACACTGAAGGGTTTTCAAAATTATGGCCTTCGGTGTTTACAATTGTTTGTATGATAATTTCAATGGGATTGTTAGCTAACGCAGTTAAGCATCTTCCGATCGGAACAGCTTATGCGATTTGGACAGGGATTGGTGCTGTTGGAACGGCTATACTTGGTATTATCCTGTTCAATGAATCGAAAGAGCTTGTAAGAATCTTTTTTATTCTCCTAATTGTGATCGGGATAGTAGGATTAAAATTATTTTCATCTCAAACCAATTAATTTTCATCAAATTATTTTTCAATCAAAGATTATTAAATAAAATTTTATTAAGTTATAGTCAGTTAAAAACTTTCAGTTAGATTATTGAATAGTGGAGCGAGCTCAAATGTATCAACTGAACCAAATTATTTTTTCAATTCTCTTTTTTCTTTTATTTGTCTTACAAATAGATTCAAATCTTTATGCTCAGCAGTTAAGTGGTAAATATACAATTGTTATACACGGCGGAGCTGGATATTTCCCAAAAGATTCACCTGAAGAGCTTAAGCAACAATATATTTCATCATTGACCGAAGCATTGAACATTGGCAAAAAGATTTTAGCAAATGGTGGAACAAGTCTGGATGCAGTTGAGAAAGTAATAAACTATTTAGAAAACAATTTTCTATTTAATGCTGGTAAAGGTGCTGTATTTACTTCTGAGGGCAAGCACGAACTTGATGCATCCATAATGCAGGGTAAAGATCTTTCCAGCGGTGCGGTTACAGGAGTTACAATAATTAAAAATCCAATTTCACTTTCACGACTAGTAATGGAAAACACGGATCACATTCTATTTGCTGGTAAAGGTGCCGATGATTTAGGAATTCAGTTTGGTGTTGATGTTGTTCCCAATTCATACTTTCACGATTCAACACAATATCAGAAATGGCTTAATTCAAGACTTCCAAAGCAGCAGGGTGAAACTGTCGGTTGTGTTGCCCTTGATCAATATGGGAATATTACAGCAGGAACCTCAACAGGCGGCAGACAAAACAAAATGCCAGGCAGAGTTGGTGATTCACCATTAATAAATGCCGGTACTTATGCCAACAATAATACTTGCGGAGTTTCTGCTACAGGATGGGGAGAACTATTTATTAAAAACACCGTTGCGTTTAATATCTCTGCATTAATGGAATATAAGGGTTATACATTAAAACAAGCATGCGATGAAATGATTTATAAAAGATTGCCTGAAGAAAGTGGCGGAATTGTTGCCCTTGATAAAGATGGCAATTATGAGATGCCATTTAACACAATCAGTATGATGAGAGCCGTTGCAAATTCCAAAGGTGAATTTAAAATTGAAATGTGGAAATAATAATTAAAAATATTTTGTGGAGGATTTATGCGTCCGGCTAAGGGAGATTACGGTGAATACTACCAAAAATATGTAGACCTTGTTAAGGGTGATGATATTTTCCGAATTCTGGTAGAGCAAAATATGGATTCGCAAAACGTTTTAAATTCTTTTTCCGAGAGTAAAGGTAATTACAAATACGCTGAAGGTAAGTGGACTGTTAAAGAAGTTATCGGTCATATGATGGATGTTGAAAGAATATTTGCCTATCGGGCTTTATGTATTGCGCGAGGAGAAACTAATCCGCTTCCAGGCATGGATCAAGATATGTATGTTTCTAACGGCAATTTTAATAAACGCCAGCTTTTTGATTTAAATTATGAATACCGATTACTACGTGAATCGAATATTTTATTATTTGGAGGCTTTGACAAATCAGTCTTACAAAACAAGGGAACAGCAAGTGGTTATGAAGTAACAGTTTTAGCATTAATGTTTATGACTGTTGGACATGAAAAACATCACTTAAATGTTTTAATGGAAAGGTATATATAATTTTTAAATCAATTTATAAATCGCTTCAAGTATTTTTTGTGTAGCTCCAATGTTCGATTGGACGTATGTTGCAGAGATATTTCCGGCTTTAGCCCGTAACTCTTCATCTGAAAATAATCTTCTGAGATTTTTATATGCCTGTCTTTTGTTATTTATAACAATTCCACCACCAATTTCGACGAGTTTCATCGCTTCCTGTGAGTTTTCAATTTTGGGTCCAAATAACACAGGAGTGCCATAAACAGCTGCTTCTAATACGTTATGTATATTTTGTTTGAAACTACCTCCAACATAAGCTACATTAGCATAAGTATAGAGAGTAAGTAATATACCGATAGAATCCACAATTATAATTCTCTCATTTGAATAATTATTTAGATGTGAAAAACGAATTGTCTTAACTTTTCCTGCAAATTCATTTTCAATTTTTTCAAGATGAAGCAAAGTTGGCTCGTGAGGAGCAACAATCATCAAAACATTATCATCAACAGATACAAGTTTTAAGAAAGCCGGAAATATTACTTCTTCATCCTGCTCCCATGTACTGCCTGCAACAAAAATTTTTTTATTCTGCAAAATGTCCGATTTAATAAGATGTTTGCTCTTTGCTAACAAACTTCTCTGATAAACTCTGTCAAAGCGTGTATCGCCAACCGCGCTTACTTTTTTATCATCAAAACCAAAGGACTTAAACTCATTTGAATCAGATTCTGAAACAGTTAGGATTTTGGAAAGACTGCCGAATAATATTTTGTGAAATGATTTTAACAATGGATATTTCCTTGGTGAATTACTTCTTAATGTTGCATCAACAAGGTATATAGGGATATTTTTATTCTTTAGCGATGTAATCATATTGGGCCACACATCATAACGCATAATAACCGCAAGAGTTGGATTTGTTATAGATAAAAATTTTTCGGCGTTTGATTTTGTATCGAATGGTATATAAGAAATTAAATCTGCAAAAGGATATTTTTTGGAGTTCTCATATCCCGAAGGTGAAAAAAAAGTAATTAGTACATTCACATTTTTTTCTTGTTTAAGCTTCTCAATTATAGGTTTTGCCTGTTCAAACTCGCCAAGAGAAGAAGAATGAAACCAGATAAGTTTTTTATTCTTATTGATTGATGTTGCATTAAGTATTAGTTCTTCATAAACCCTTTTTCGCCCTAAAATTCCTGTCCGAATTTTTTTATTAAACAATCCTGCAAAACGCAAAGCTGCATACAGAAGCGGCAGTATTAAATAATTATAAAATATGTTAAAGATTAAATTCATTATAGAGTTAAGAATGATTTTAGCTTTTCAAAAACAAATTCCGGCTTAATTGCTTTCATACAATCAAAATGTTTCTTGGGGCAATCACTTCGTCCAATGTGTGAACACGGGCGGCAAGTTAGTGAATTGTTTTCTAAGATTAAATTATTGCAGTTGTAAGGCGTAAATCCAAACTCTTTTACTGTTGATCCGAAAATGGCAATTACTTTCGTGCCCGTTGCAGAAGCTGTATGCATCAAACCAGAATCATTACAAACAACTGCTTTGCATAATTTCATATTAGCCGCAGTTTGAAGTAATTCATCATTATTTGATAAATTAATTGCACCGGATATTTTATCGACCAGTTCTGCACAAATTTCTTTATCAATCTTACCGCCAAATAAAACTATCGTATAGCCATTTTGTGTTAGTTTATTACCGAGTTCAACAAAATATTCTTTTGGCCATCGTTTCGTAAAGTGTCTAGCACCCGGGCAAAATCCTACTAGATTATTTTTTCCAATTAATTCTGCGTTTGCAGATTTGTCTGCAAAAAGATCAAGACCATGTTCATCTAATTTAATTTTTTGAATTGTATTTGAATACCTAACGGGAATCTGTGATGCTTCCTTGAGCTTATTAATCTTAAAATTCACCAATAAAAATTTATCAAAACTTCTTTTATCAAACTTTACACTATTTACCTTTGATGAAGATGTAACTTTTTTTGAACGAAGATTATTTTGTAGATCAATTACTAATTCATAATTATTATTTCTTAGTTGATCAATTAAACCAACATTACTTTTATAGTCTTTCTTGAATAAGATCTTTTTGTCTATGTATGGATTTAACTTTATAACATCTTCATATTCTTCTCTTATCAGCATATCAATTTTAATATGAGAATACTGCGTTTTGATAGCACGTATAAAAGGCGTGGTAAGCAAAATATCGCCAAGCGAGCTGAGCCTGATGATGAGAATTTTATTAGTTTTTGATAATTCTTCGACAGTCAAGTAAATCTTTGTTTAATCTTTGCACAAATTTATCAATTAGAAAAGTTATATGCACAAAATGATTTGAACTTTTTGATTTAGTGCCTAATTTTAGACCATAAAATTTAATAAGGACTGATTTATGACAACTTTACCTCCACCAAAAGTAAAAAAAGCACCGGAAGATTCACTTGAATCTAAAGTTTATTCAATGGTAGAAACTTTTAAGGAATATATACCAACTCCAAATGATAGGAACAGATTGTCATATTGTTTGTTTAAATATTTGAATGGAGAGGGTGATGCTCCAAAGATTTTATTAAAGACCTCCAAGATAAATTATGAAGGAATTTCTAAAGAGGAACTTGCAAAAAAACTTGATGAAGAATTATTAAAAATTAAGTAATACTAGAATTAACAAACCCAGTTCCTGTGTGGAGATGGGTTTGTTATCATAATATATATTAAGCTATTATTTCACCTCAATTGGTTCATACTCACGCATAAATTTTTCAACAAGTAAAACATCTTCTTCACTTCCAATGAATATTGGAGTTCGTTCGTGCAAAGAGGTTGGTTTGATTTCAAGCATTCTTTGTTTTCCGTTTGTTGCTCTTCCGCCGGCTTGCTCAACAATAAAAGCCATTGGATTGCACTCATACATTAATCTTAACTTTCCCTTTGGATTTCTTGAATCAGCAGGGTACATATATATCCCTCCGTATAAAAGATTTCGATGAATATCAGAAACCATTGAGCCAATGTAACGTGAAGAATATGGTCTTTCAGTTGCTTCATCTTCTTCCTGAAGCCATTTAATATATTTCTTTAATCCGGGATGCCAGTAAAGATAATTACCTTCATTGATGCTGTATATTTTAGATTTCTTTGGAGTTTTAATATCCGGGTGTGATAAAATAAACTCGCCGAAAGAAGGATCCAAAGTAAAACCATGTACGCCGTTTCCAGATGTGTAAACAAAGATTGTACTTGATCCGTATATAATATAACCGGCAGCAACTTGCTTTAGCCCTTGTTGTAAACAATCTTCCATCGTTCCTGGTCCGCCTTCGGGGGAAACTCTTTTGTAAATAGAGAAAATAGTTCCGATACTTACATTCGCATCAATGTTTGATGAGCCGTCAAGAGGATCAAACAAAAGAACGTATTTACCAAGATAGAACTCTGGTGGGATATGAATTATATCTTCTTCTTCTTCAGAAGCCATTACGCAAAGATGTCCGCCGTGATCCATTGCTTTTATCATCATATCATTAGCAAAAATATCCAACTTTTTTACTTTTTCGCCATGTACATTTTCTTCACCTGTAAAACCGATTATATCAACAAGTCCGGCTTTGTTAACATCGAGTGAAATTACTTTTGCAGCGAGTGAAAGATCGTGCAGAAGATCAGAAAGTTCTCCGGTTGCTTCGGGATATTTTCTTTCTTCTTCGTAAATGTGGCGGGCAAGGGTGTTGAATTTAATTCTTTCCATTTAGCTCTCCCTATTAAGGATTTGTGTTAGTTGGATTTTCTCAATTCCTGATCTTTGTACTGTAATTGATAAAGTTTGTAATAGATACCACGTTTAGCAAGCAACTCCTGATGATTCCCAATTTCTCTTATTTCACCTTTATGCAAAACAATAATCTTATCTGCATTTTGTATTGTTGAAAGACGATGAGCAATTACAATTGCGGTTCTTCCAACAAGAAGTTTTTCGATTGCAGATTGAATCAATTGCTCTGTTTCAGTATCAATACTTGAAGTTGCTTCATCCAAAATTAAGATTTTTGGATCATAAGCTAAAGCACGAGCAAAAGAAATTAATTGTTTTTGTCCAACGCTTAAAGTTGCTCCGCGTTCTTTTACTTCTTCTTTGTATTGATTTGGAAGATTCGAAATGAATTTATCGGCTCCTACAGTTTTTGCCGCCTTGATGATTTTTTCAAGCCCAATCTCATCGTTATCCATGTTGATATTTGATTCGACTGTACCGGAAAAGAGAAATACATCCTGCAAAACAATTGAAATATATTTTCTTAAATCTCGTTTATCAACTTTTCGAATGTCAATTCCATCCAATAAAACTGAGCCTTTGTTGATATCATAAAATCTTGTAAGAATATTTATTAAGGTAGATTTTCCAGCACCTGTATGTCCAACAATCGCAACTGTTTCCCCTGGATTAATGTTGAAGTTTATATTTTTAAGAACAAAATTTTCATCATCATAAGCAAACCAAACATCTTTAAACTGGATATCACCTTTAACTCCATTCAACTTAATCGGGTTTTCAGGATTTTTAATAAATGTATCGTTATCCAAAAGCTTAAATATTCTTTCTGAAGAAGCCATCGATGTTTGCATTATGTTGTACTTTTCAGAAAGATCACGGATTGGACGGAAAAACATTTCTGTAAATTGAATAAAAGCAAATAGATCTCCTATCCCAACACTCTTCTGTACAACTTCACCCCCGCCGTACCAAATAATTAATGCTATTGCAATTGAGCTTAATAATTCAACTCCGGGAAAGAAAAGAGCATAATAAAAAATCGATTTAATATTTGCTTCGCGATGATCTGCATTTATACTGGAAAACTTATTTAATTCATCTTTTTCTTTTCTAAAAATCTGAACAACGCTCATTCCTGTTACGTGTTCCTGCATATAAGAATTCAATCTTGCAAGATGAAATCGAACATCACGATAAGTTTCTCTAACTTTTTTTCTAAACAGAAATGTGCCGTAAATAAGAACTGGTAAAACAGAGAGAGTAACTAGCGAGAGCGGTATATCCATCGAGAACATAAATACTAAAATCCAGATGATGATAAAAACATCACTGAATACCATAACAATTCCGGATGAAAAAAGTTCACTCAAAGATTCAACATCATTTGTAGTGCGAGTTACAATTCTGCCAATAGGAGTTCTATCAAAATACTTTAATGCAAGCTTTTGTGTGTGTTCAAATATTTGTGTGCGGATATCGTAAAGTGTTCTTTGCCCAAGATATTGCGTGTAATAAGTTAGAAAATATTGGACAACAGCTTGTAATATCAATGATCCAAAAAGTAACAATGCAATTATCATTAATCCATGATAATTTGCATTAACTATATAATCATCAATTGCAACTTTTGTTAGATAGGGACGAAGCGGACCAAGTGAGGCAACAAAAATATTTAACAATATTGCGATGATAACATACTTCTTGTATGGCTTAATGTAAGTAAGAAGCCGTTTCATCAACTTAGAGTCGTATGCTTTTCCTAATATTTCATCGTCTTGTTTATTGTCAGCCATTAATTCAATTCTTCAAGTTCTTTTTCTAACAATTGTTTGAAGTGCAATTCAGCATAGATTCCATTTTGTCCAACAAGTTCCGCATGAGTACCTTGCTCTGCAATTCTACCATTATCAAGAACAACTATGTTATCAGCATCCTTAACAGTAGAAATTCTATGACTGATAATTATGCTTGTTCTGTTCTTCATAAACTCTTTTAAGTTCTTTAAAATTTCTTCTTCTGTGTGTGTGTCGACAGCTGAAAAAGAATCATCTAGAATTAAAATTTTCGGATTAGTAGCAAGTGCTCTTGCTAATGAAGCTCTTTGTTTTTGTCCGCCGGAAAAAGTAATTCCTCTTTCCCCAACCACTGTATCATATCCATTAGGAAAAGATTGAACATCTTTATCAAAGTTTGCAATGCGAGAAACTTCCTCAACTCTAAGCTTATTTGTTTCGCGTAATCCGTAAGATAAGTTTCCATAAACAGAATCTGAGAATAAAAATGATTCCTGCTGAACCACAGCTACATTTGTTCGCAAAACGTCAAGCGGAATATCTTTTACATTTTTGCCATCAATAAAAATTTCACCGGAGGTAACATCGTAAAGTCTTGGAATTAAATTAATCAAACTTGTTTTACCAGAACCGGTATGTCCTACAATCGCAAGCGTTGATCCAACTGGAATTTTAAGATTAACATCCTTTAGAACTTCAGGTAATGAATTTAAATATTTGAAGGCAACATTTCTTAACTCGATTTCACCTTTTAGCTCCTTAACAGATAAATCTGTTGAAGATGAATCCTGAATTTCATAAGGTTCATTAAGGATTTTATTTAATCGTTTCATGCTAGCTTCTGCTTGCTGGATAATATTCATTACCCAACCAAAAGCTATTACAGGCCAGATTAATATTGATAAGTACATTACAAAAGCAGCCATCTCACCAAGATTCATTTCACCATCTATAACCTTTATTCCGCCAACCCAAATTACAACGATGATTGAGATTCCGGTAATGATGGTTAAAATCGGCATGATAAGAGATTGAATTCGAACCAAATTCATATTCTTACGAAGAAACTCCTGACTGAGTTCATTCCATCTTTTTATTTCATTTGCTTCACGAACGTACGATTTAATCACTCGTATTCCGGAAAAATTCTCTTGTGCTCTCGTTGTCAGTTGAGAAAAATTTTCCTGAATCTTTGTGTACTTCTCATGGATAAGTTTTCCAACCCTGTAAACTCCATATGATAAAATTGGAAGCGGTAATAAAGCATAAATGGTAAGTGTAAAATTTAATGATATCATTATTGCAACAACGATCACTAATCTAATTACGGTATCGATTGAGTACATAACTGCAGGACCAATAAATCCGCGCACAGCGTTTATATCGTTGGTGGCGTGAGACATAATATTCCCGGTTGAATTATTCTGGAAATATTTCAGCGGGAGTTTTTGAATATGTTCCCAAAAATCGCCTCGTAAGTCATATTCAATTTCCCGTGACACAACAATTATTGTTTGGCGAATTAAGTATCTGAAAACACCGGCAACAATCGAAGTTCCAACAATCAAAAGCGCATAATTCAAAAGTACAGAACTGGTAGCATTTTTTTGAATTTCGTTGATTGAGTCTTTAAGCAATATAGGGAGATAAACCGTCATCGCATTTGAAATAAGAATAAAAAGCATTCCCCACAACAATTTGGTTTTATACTTAATAAAATATTTTTTAAGCGTTAATAGGTTTTTCATTTATAACTAGTAAGTGTAAGAATTTGAATTAAAGTAAGATACTTTTTTTATTGCTCAATCGCTGTGCGAATATAAAAACCCCGAAGTTATTTCGGGGTGATTTAAGTCTCAAATTTAAATTATCAGTGTCACACTGAGCGAAGTTGACGTGTGAAATAATTATAAAATAAAAGTCATCCTTCGTCTTCGCTCAGGATGACGAAGCCTTTAATCTATAACATTAAACTCGGTGTATTTATGCAAAACCTTAGGTACAACAATTTTTCCTTCAGGAGTTTGATAGGTCTCTAAAAGTGAAACCATCAATCTGCTTGTCGCTAAACCGCTTCCATTTAGAGTATGAACAAACTCTGGTTTTTTAGTTTGCTCATTTCTAAAACGTATATTTGCTCTGCGTCCCTGGAAATCTTCAAAGTTACTGCAGGATGATGCTTCAAGCCATTTATTTTCTGCCGGTGACCATGTTTCAATATCATAGCATTTTGCTGCTGAAAAACTTAAATCACCGGAACATAGCATTAAAATTCTATATGGAATATTTAAAGCCTGCAAAATATCTTCAGCATCTTTTACTAGCAGTTCTAGTTCATCGTAAGAAGTTTCTGGTTTTACAAATTTTACCATCTCAACTTTGTTGAATTGATGAACACGCAAAAACCCTTTTGAATCTTTACCATAAGAACCGGCTTCTCTTCTAAAGCAAGCAGAGTAACCAACATATTTTATTGGTAATTCTCTCTCATTAAGAATTTCATCACGATGAATGTTTGTAATTGGAACTTCCGCAGTTGGGATTGCATACAATCCATCTTTTTCAATCGTGTACATGTCTTCTTCCATCTTTGGAAGCTGACCAGTTCCGCGTAACGATTCCTTATTCACAAGAAATGGTGGAAAAATTTCCGAGTAATTGTGATTTTGTAAATGAAAATCCAGCATAAAGTTAATTAGTGAACGCTCTAATGTTGCGCCTTTACCTTTGTAAACAGGAAAGCCTGAGCCGCTTATTTTTGCACCGCGTTCAAAATCAAGTATGTTAAGTTTTTTACCAAGCTCAACGTGATCCATCGGTTTGAAATCATTTTCAAATTTAAATTCTTCGGGCAGCCAGCGTCTTACCTCTACATTTTCTTCGGCACTTTTTCCAACCGGTACAGAAGAGTGAGGAAGATTTGGAATGAATCTTAAAATTGTATCAATCTCTTCTTCAATTGTTCTTAACTTTCCATCATAGTCAGCGATTTCATCACCAACACGTTTCATCTCAGAAATAATTTCTGTCGCATCCTGTCCGGATTTTTTCATTTGTCCAACTTGCTGAGAAACAGAATTACGTTTTGATTTCAATTCATCAGCATGTGCGATGATATCTCTTCTTTTTTTATCGAGCTCAAGAAGTTCATCAATTCTGTTTTTATCATTCTTATTTGCAATCCCTTGCTTAACAACTTCAGGATTTTCACGAATAAATTTTATGTCTAACATTTAATTTCCTATTTACTTAACAACAATATTATAAATTTTATTTTTTACGAATATTTCTTTTACAATTGTTTTACCATCAGTAAACTTAGTTACTTTTTCATCTGCAAATACAAGTTGCTTAACTGCATCTTGTTCACTATTCATGGGAACAGGAATTGTTGCTCGTAGTTTCCCATTTACTTGAACAGCAATATTTACAGTATCCTCAATCAAAGCATCCTTATCAACTTCAAACACAACCGGATTTTGGAAGATTGATTTTTCATATCCAATTATCTGCCAGCACTCCTCCCCAAGATGAGGTGCAACCGGCGCAAGCATGGATGCAAATCTTTGTAAAACATAACTCTGAATTTCTATACTGCAATTTTCTAAAACTTTAAGTTCATTTATCAACTCCATTAAAGAAGCAATTGCGGTATTGAATCTGAAATGTTCAATCTCTTCGCCAAACTTTTTCAATGTCTGATTTAATTTGCGATAGACTTTTTTCTCATTATCTGATAAAGTCGAAATATCATATTTAACTTTTGCAGAAGTTTGTTTGATAATATTTGAATACTGATTAAACAATTCATAACTACGAATCACAAAACGCTCAACACCGGAAATTCCTTTATCACTCCAATCGCCGCCTTGATCATAAGGACCCATAAACATTAAGTACATTCTAAAAACATCTGTGCCGTATTTTGAAGTAAACTCATCTGGATTTACAACGTTGCCTTTAGACTTAGACATCTTTGCGCCGTCTTTTGTGATAACACCCTGATGAACAAGTTTAGCAAATGGTTCATCGCTGTTAACCAAACCTAAATCGCGCAAAAACTTGTGAAAGAATCTTGCATAGAGAAGATGCATAACAGAATGCTCTTTACCGCCAACGTACATATCAACCGGCGCCCAAATGTTTGCAAGTTCTTTGTTGAATGCTGATGTTGAGATTTTCGGATCAAGAAAACGCAAGTAATACCAGGATGAATCAACAAACGTATCCATCGTATCAGGATCGCGTTTTGCATCGGTGCCGCACTTTGGACATTTTACATTTATATACTTTTCATTTCTTGCAAGAGGAGATTCGCCGCCAAGTTTAAAGTCAACATCATAAGGAAGTTCAATTGGCAATTCACTTTCTTCAACCGGAACCTCGCCGCAAGTTGGGCAATGAATTATCGGGATCGGTGTTCCCCAATAACGCTGGCGAGAAATCAACCAATCACGCAAACGATAATTTATCTTTCCTTTGCCAAAATTATTTTCTTCAAGATATTTTATTACTTGCGTTATCCCTTCATCGGATTTAACACCATTAAACTTGCCTGAATTGATCATAGCACCAACTTCAGTGAACGCTGATTTTAATTCATCGTTTTCATTCGTTCCATCCTGCAAAATCACTTTTCTGATTGGAAGATTAAACTTAGTTGCAAACTCAAAATCTCTTTCATCGTGAGCAGGGACAGCCATTACGCAACCGGTCCCGTATGTGATTAGCGCATAATCAGCAATCCAAACAGGAATTTTTTCGCCATTAACAGGATTGATTGCAAATGAACCGGTTGGAACTCCGGTTTTTTCTTTTACTGTTGATGTACGTTCAATCTCAGTTAATTTTTTAGTTGATTCACGATATTCATCAACACCGGCTTTAAATTCCGGTTTTGTAATTTTATCAACCAATGAATGTTCAGGTGCAAGCACAACATAAGTAACACCATATAAAGTATCAGGACGAGTTGTAAAAACTTTTATTTCATCATCATTGTTATCAACAATTTTAAAAGTAACCTCTGCACCTTCACTTTTACCAATCCAGTTTTTTTGTTTTAAAATTGTTTCATCTGGCCAATCGATTTTGTTGTGTCCATCAAGAAGCTGTTCCGCATAATCGGTTATCTTAAAAAACCATTGAAATAAATTCCTCTGAATAACAGTTGTTCCGCAACGTTCGCAGCAGCCATCAACAACCTGCTCATTTGCAAGCACAGTTTGATCTTTAGGACACCAGTTTACAGGAGCATTTTTTCTGTATGCTAATCCGCGTTTGTACATTTGAAGAAAGATCCATTGATTCCATTTGTAATATTCAGGAGCGCAAGTCATTAACTCAGCATCCCAATCATACATACAACCCATTTTCTTTAGCTGTTCACGAATGTCATCAATATTTTTTAAAGTGCTGTCTTGCGGATGAATGCCAGTTTTAATTGCGTAACCCTCTGCCGGCAAACCAAATGCATCATAACCAATCGGTTCAAAAACATTATAACCCTGAAGTTTTTTAAATCGTGCCCAGCTGTCAGTTGGTCCGTAATTATACCAATGTCCGATATGAAGTTTTGCACCTGAAGGGTAAATGAACATTACAAGTGTGTAAAGTTTTTTTTCTGTTTTGGTAAGATCAGTTTTGTAAGTCTTATTATCTTCCCAAAACTTTTGCCATTTTGATTCTATTTCTGTAAAAGGATAACGCATTTTTTATATCATAATTGTTGAAAATTGAAGCCAAATTTAGCTATTTGAGAAGGGAATTCAAATTAGATTAATTCTGTATGATTCAATAAATAATTATCAAAATCTGAACTTAATTTTCTTACCTGATGAAAATAGAAGTAAATTTGAATAGTAAATTTTATCACATAAGGTATAAACATGGAAAAGACAGTTATTAAAGAATTTCTAAAACACATCCAGCTTTTTAAGGGATTGAATGATTCACAACTAGAAGCAATCTGCGACAAAGTTAAAGTTGAAAATTTTTCAATTAACAGTATGGTATTTAATGAAAATAATATTCGTCAGAATCTTTTTTTGATTTATGAAGGCGAAGTTGAATTATATAAACGAACCCCTTATGGTGGAGAAAAAAGATTGTCGATATTCAGCAAATACGACTTTATTGGTGAAGGCGCTCTGATGGATGATTCACCTCATTCAACTTCTGCACGAGCAACAATCAATTCTGTTATAGTCACTCTTTCACGAGATAATTTTAAAGAATTAATGAAAGAACAAAACGAAACTGCACTTGCAATACTTTCAAGTATCGGCAGAGTAATTTCAAGAAGAATGAGTGCTGCAAATACCCGAGTAATAAATGTTGCTGCTCAATATCAATCCGGCAGAACACGAAGTGAACACGATTTGCTTGGCGATAGAGAAGTTCCGCACGAATATTATTATGGTGTACAGACTTTGCGTGCGCTTGAGAATTTTAATATAAGCGGAGTTACACTAAATTTTTATCCTGTGCTAATTGAAGCACTTGCAATGGTAAAAAAAGCAGCAGCTAGAGCTAATTATGATCTTGGACTTTTATCAAAACCAATTTCCGATGCAATTGTTCAGGCTTGTGATGAAATAATTAATGGACGATTTCACTCGCACTTTGTTGTTGATATGATTCAGGGCGGTGCTGGAACATCAACAAACATGAATGCAAACGAAGTGATTGCAAATCGTGCTCTTGAAATTTTAGGATATGAAAAAGGCGAATACAAATATTGTCATCCAAATAATCACGTTAACCTTTCTCAATCTACAAATGATGCTTACCCAACTTCTGTAAAGATTGCACTTATAAATTCAAACAAAAAACTTACAGAAGTACTTCAGGAATTAGTTCAATCATTTAGAAATAAAGCAAAAGAATTTTCTCAGATAATTAAAATGGGAAGAACACAATTACAAGACGCTGTGCCTATGACCCTCGGACAGGAGTTTGAAGCTTATGCAGTAATGTTGAATGAAGAAGTTCAGCGACTCGCAGAAAATGTAAAATTATTTTTAGAAGTTAATATGGGTGCAACTGCAATTGGTACCGGTATTAATTCTCATCCTGATTATTCAGAAAAAGTAATTACTCATTTAAAAGAAGTAACAGGATTGAAGACTGTTCTTGCCGGAAATCTTGTTGAGGCAACCCAAGATACCGGTGCGTTTATAATGTATTCATCAGCGGTAAAAAGATTAGCAGTTAAGCTTTCAAAAATATGTAATGATTTACGTTTACTTTCATCTGGTCCTCGAACTGGAATTCACGAAATTAATCTTCCACCAATGCAACCTGGTTCATCAATAATGCCGGGAAAAGTAAATCCTGTAATTCCCGAGGTTGTAAATCAAATTGCATTTAAAGTTATTGGTAATGATCTCGCTGTTACAATGGCAGCAGAGGGCGGACAACTTGAGCTTAATGTTTTTGAACCGGTGATTGTCCAAAGTCTATTTGAATCAATTGAAATGCTTAAGAACGGAATGATGACACTTAAAGTAAGATGTATAGATGGAATTACGGCGAATGTGGATAGATGCAGAGAACTTGTTGAAGGTAGTATTGGAATTGTAACGGCATTAAATCCTGCTCTAGGATATGAAACTTGTACCAAACTTGCGAAGGAAGCACTAGAGTCAAATCGTGGTGTATATGAATTGGTGCTTGAGAAAAAATTATTATCAAAAGCTGAACTTGATGATTTGTTAAAACCAGAGAATATGATTAAGCCAAGATAAAATAAGTAAGTTATTGCGAGTCCCATCGGGACGAAGCAAGCTACCATTTATGATTGAAGATTGCTTCGTCCGAAGACTCACTCGCAATGACGGAACAAAAACAAACTTACCCGTAGTACTGATAACGGCTAGGGTGGCTTTGCCATTATTTTGCACAAACGGGTAAATTCTTTGCGGAAAGATCGATCATAATTCCGCATCTGCTATTTAATAAAATCCACAAAATTGTTCACACCAAAAATTTATCTCATATTTTTTTGGTGTATATATTGTTAATTCGATCTCGATTCATCGGGAGAAGCAATCTATCCTATTATTTACTATCAATATTCAAATTCTCATCTCTTTCCTTTAAGTTTGGAGTAATAAAAATAAAAATTGTGGAATTATGGAATCAGTTTTCGATCAATACTTTTATCCCGACTCAATATGCATTGTTGGTGCATCATCTAAGCCAAAAAGCCTCGGTTACGAGTTAACAAAATCAGTAAAACAATATGGATATACGGGCGATCTTGCACTTGTTAATCCAAAAGCGGATGAAATTCTTGGTTATAAATGTTATCCTACAATTAGCTCGATTGATTATAGGATAGATCTTGCAATTGTTATGGTACCCAAACAATTTGTTGAAGATACTATAAAAGAACTTATTATTAAAAAAGTTCAGGCAATAATTCTTATTACTGCTGGATTCAAGGAAACAGGTGAAGTTGGAGCAGAGGCTGAGAAAAGAATTCTAAAACTTATTCGTGATTCTAAAGCAAGAATGGTTGGTCCAAATTGTATGGGAATCATTAATGCACTTCCTTCAATAAAAATGAATGCAACGTTTGTTGCCGAGGAACCAAAAACTGGAAGTATGGCTTTTTGTTCGCAGAGCGGAGCTATTGGTGCGGCAGTATTGAATTCATTGCGCGAAACAGATATTCGTTTTGGGCAATTTATAAGTGTTGGCAACAAGGCAGATGTAAATGAAAATGATTTATTGGAATACTGGCAAAATTGTAACGATGTTGGAGTAATAACATATTACCTAGAAAGTTTTGTGGATGGTGAAAAGTTTATAAAATATTTTATTGATGATAAAATTACAAAACCTGTAATTATTCTAAAGGGTGGAAGAACTTCAAGTGGAATAAAAGCTGCTTCTTCACACACAGGAGCACTTGGCAGCAGTGATAAAGTTGTTGATGCAATTTTAACTCAATTCGGAATTATTCGAGCTGATGATTTAAATGATATGTTTAATACCGCGAAAGGTTTTGAAGATTTTCCAGCCCCAAAAGGTAATCGTGTTGCTGTTGTTACTAATGCCGGTGGACCAGCAATTTTAACAGTTGATACACTTGAGAAAAATAATCTCGTACTTGCAGAATTATCACTTGAAACAAAATTAAAGTTAAAAGAGATTGTTCATCCCGAAGGAAGTGTAAATAATCCAGTCGATTTACTTCCTGGTGGAATAGCAGAACAGTTTAAGGCTGTTAACGAAATTTTAGTTCAAGATAAAAATGTTGATGCAGTTATTTCCGTTTTTGTTGAGCCAATTATGGTTAAAGCTTTGCCTGTTATTGAGGGAATAAATGATATAAAATCTGATAAACCAATTTTTCAGGTTGTTATGCCTTTACCTGAGTTTTGGCAGGAATACAGAACTGAATCAAAAACAAAAAGAGCATTGTTTAAAAGACCGGAAGATCCAGCAGTGGTGATAAACAATTTATTAAAATTTCAAAATAAAAAACCTAATAACGGAAGAATAAGACCTGATGAATCAGCAAAAGATTTTAAGCTGAATGAAAAACTAGGAAGATTTCTAAATCCAAATGAAGTTGC
>CALLZX010000404.1 GCA_937858935.1 uncultured Ignavibacteriales bacterium
TAACCAAACCGATCACCAATTGCACCGGAAAGAATAGGAAGAATATAAAGCATTGGCTGGATAACACTTTTTATTACACCAACACTTTCTTTTGTGTAGCTTAATTGATCTGTCATATAAACAGAAAGAATGCTCATCATTCCATAGTATGAGCCTCGTTCAAAAAACTCCATAAATATTACAACCCAGTAGTTCAAGGGAAAGGATTTGAATCCTGTTTTTGAGGTTTGTTGTTCACTCATCTGTTGTCCTAATTATTTTTTCTGATTTTAACTTTATTGAATGCAAAACTAATGAAAATGTAAGTTAAGATATAATAAAAAAGGCACGATTTCTCGTGCCTTTAACTTCTTGCCTCTAGCCTCTTGCTTGTTATTTCATCAACATCATCTTGCGTGTTTGAACAAAACTTCCGGCTTTAATTGTATAGAGATAAACTCCGCTTGATAAGTTGGAAGCATCAAAGAAAACTTCGTAGTTACCGGGAGTTTTTTCTTCGTTAACCAAGGATGCAATTTCACTTCCAAGTAAATCAAAAATCTTTAATTCAACATTCCCTTTTTCTTTTATTGAATAATTAATCTTTGTAGTTGGATTAAAAGGATTTGGATAATTCTGTTCTAGAGCAAATTCTGCAACGGCTCCATAAACAACCTCAACAATGTTTGAATATTCTGATGTTCCATCAAAATCAATCTGTTTTAATCTATAGTAAGATATACCAGTAACAGGATTTGCATCAACGAATGAATAATTGTGCACTTCAGAAGAAGTCCCGTGTCCCGTAACAAATCCAAGTTTAGTCCAGTTTGTATTATCAGAAGATTTTTGGATTTCAAAACCTGAGTTGTTTAATTCCGTTGCTGTTATCCAATTTAAACCAACTGTATTATTAATAACTGAGGATGAGAATGAAACAAGTTCAACAGGAATTACACCGTTATAAACCGAGACTTTTACATTGTCAACATACCATCCATCTTGCTGCATCGAGCCATCTGTACGAAAATAGAATCTTATCGAAACCTGCTGATCAGCGTATGCTGAGATATCAATTGATTCGTGTACCCAGGTGGATTGAGTTGCATCATAAAGCGGTTCGCCGGTTGGTTGAAAAGAACCGGTTCCGGGATTTGTAAATTGCCCTGTTAATGGAATCCAAGTTGTTCCATTATTAGTTGATAACTGAATTTGTCCATAATCCCAATCAGTTTCTATATCCCACTGAGTATCAAATTCTAAAACAGCACCAAGAACATTCGTTAACGGTATTTGATTGTTATAACGCAGTGATGAAGTAACATTAGCAACATAATTACCGCCCGGAGAATCTGTAAATGAAGAAGGTGCAGAAACATATTTGGTTGTAGTAATATTCCAGGATCCAACAGCAGTCCAATTTGTAATATTGTTTGCTTCATCAGACATAGCAACAGTTTGAGGTGCTACAAAGAACTGATAAAATGTTGCCGGAGGTGTACTGCCAGGAGGATTAAATCCACCACCGCCCATTGGTAATGTTTTAACGATTGATGAATTAGCATCCTGTGCTGCAACGTAATATTGGCAAATTGTTCCAAGCGGCAATGCAGGAATGTTAAATGTATAATTTCCGCTTTCGGTTACTGATCCTGTAACTGAAATAAAACTACTGAAAGTACCGCCTGATTGTTTAGTTCTGTAATATAATCTTGGTGCTAAAGCGCCTGCACCGATTTGTAATCCAGAGGAAACAAATGCCGTTGTTGTAATTAATTGCGATGTTGTCATCGAAGCAATTGGAGTATGGATAATTTCCAAATTTAGGTTTAATACAAAGGTTGCAAGTGTACCTATAGAAAGTTTTGACATTTTAAGAAAATATGGCTGATTAAAGTAGGATAAATTATCGTTAACGGTATGATATTGAGGATGAAAATCATCATCATCTTCTATCAGAAGAATTGCACCATAACCGTGATCTAAAAATGATTGATGATCGCTGTATGGTTGAGCAGGAACAACATCAAGATCAAGATTAATTCCATAAACAAGATTTATTTCAAGCATTTTATCTTTAAGCGAAGTGGTATTTGCAATTGAGCTTGTATGAACATCAGCATTACCATCGTTATTTCCATCATAGGCTATCATATCCATATTTATTACACCAAGAATCGAATCACCTGCATTTGCAGCCTGTGTAGCATAATATTCACTTCCAACTAATCCTTGTTCTTCTTCATCCCACAAAGCATAAACAATTGTAAATGGAAAAGAGTATTGTGAGAAAATTCTTGCCGCTTCAATTACTGCAGCTGTTCCACTCCCATTATCATCAGCACCAGGAGCGGTTGTACCGGTGGGCATATCATCAAAGTGAGCGCAGATTATATATTTCTTATTTGGAAATTCTGTTCCGGGTTGAACACCATAAACATTTTTTCCGGTAGTACTGAAAGATTGAATTGTAGTATTTAACCCGTAACTCTGCAATTTTTGTTTGATGTAAGTTTCTGCAAGTGCATTGCCCGGCTGCAGTTTATGTCTTGAAACAATTGTTTGTGATGTTCCATTAATTATTGTTGGAATATTACCGGATAATTCACGAACAAAAAATATTAGTGAATCCTGATTTACAGAATTAACTATTTGCTGAACAACCGGCGATTGAGAAAATAGATTTGTTTGAAAAAAAATAATAGAAACTAGTAAGAGCTGTAGAACTTTTTTCATAACAAGTTCCTTTGATAGTGAAATGATTAGTTATATAATTAAAAAATATTTTTATATGAGAACTGGCAACAATTAACCAAGCTGAAATGAAAGCATAATTAAGCGCAAAAATTATGCTAAATGTTAGTAGTTTGAATTGCGGTAAAATGTAGATTAAAGACAAAATCGGCGTATCATTCTACTTAAATTTCTCATTTAAGGTAAGAATGTACGCCATAATATTCTCAATACTTATAAGGTTATTGTACTTCTAAGAAGCTCATAAATTTCTCTTTCCACTTCTTTGCCTCTGTTTCTTCCATACCATAAATGAAGTTCTTTGTTTATATCGGGTTTTGGCATTCCATCGTTTTTTAATCTTGTAAAAAGATTTTGTGCCTCAACCGGACGCGGGCCCCATTGAAAAAGTTCATTATCATTTTCATCAAACACAATAAGCTTTGGTATAGCTCTTCCACCATTGGTTAAATGTAAATCCATAAACTCTAAATTAGAATCTCGCAGAACAATTTTAAATTCTATCAAGCCACTTAATTGTGCAAGCTTTGCAATTACAGGAAGATTTTGTGCAGAATCACCACACCAACTTTCGGTAATTACAATCCATTTTTGTTGTTGAGCAATTTCTGAAAAAAGTTGTTTTGTTTCATCTGTTGGGATAAAAGTTTTCTCAAGTCTGGACGATCTTTGAAAATTTAATTTCCTGTAATCATAAAAACTTTTATCATAATCATTTAGTGTATTAATATCTGACACGCTAATTTGTCTGTTAAACTCATTTACAAACTCATTATAAGTTAAAACGCTGTTGATTAATGAAGTATTTAGTTCCGGCATTGATATTGATCTTTCATTTTGTCTGCAGTTAGAGGCAATAGGATCCAAAACGATTCTGTGTATTGCAGAAAAATTATCCAAATTCAAACTAAGTTAAAGTGAACTTTTTTTAACAAATTTTAATTGTATTTTTGCCTCGAATCAATTTTAATGGAAAAACGATGACGACTGAAATAAAATATTTTACACCTGCGGATGCGCGTAAAACCCTGCCTTTAGTAAAAAATATTGTAAGAGATATTTTGCAGACTACCAGAGAAATGCGTTTGATTGCAGAGGAAGTAAATAATGGAATTGAAGATGATATCAGAATAAAAAAACTTGCTAGTGATGTTAATGGTTTTCTCTCAGAACTTGAAGAAATAGGGTGTTATTATAAAGACACTAAATTCCAGATTGGGCTAGTGGATTTTCCTGCTATGATTAATGGTGAAGAAGTGTATTTATGCTGGAGAAGCGATGAGGACGATATTTTATATTACCACGAAATGGATGCAGGATATTTGGGCAGAAAATTAATTCCGCCCCAATACTTTGATGAAAATTAAATCCTATTTACCACTCTAAATCAAAATTAACTTTTGTTTCTAATGTGTTCTGTGAGTTTTTATCCGCTATTTTATAAATAAGCGTATATACTCCTGATTTATAAGTTGTTGAATCAAGATTAAACTGAGCTTCCAAAGCTATATCACTAATTGGCTCAGTATTTTCACCTTTCTGTACAAACTTAAAAATTGATTTCGTTATAGTGCTATCCGGTTTTAAAAGATCAATCTCATAAGCAATTGCTGCTTTGTAATTATTATCTTTTTCAGTTTGAACAAATCCTTTAACTCGTACTGTTGAATTAACCTCGGCGATTCCATCCCCAATATCAAAAACAAAAGCTTCGGAGCTAAATGCTTCAAACTTAACATCTTTCTTGCTGCAAGATATTACAACTAAAAACACAAATAAAACTAAAAATATTTTTTTCATTATTCTCCTTTAAGACATTGCGAAGAGCAAAGCGATGAAGCAATCTGCTGCACTATAGATTGCTTCGTTTCACTCGCAATGACAATTTTATTAACTATTTCTCTTTTGGAAATCACTCATAAATGCTACAAGATCCTCAACGCCTTTTATTGGGAATGCATT
>CALLZX010000405.1 GCA_937858935.1 uncultured Ignavibacteriales bacterium
CGTAAAACAAATCCAGGTTAAACTGTGGAAGCCAGTTACTATGTGTAATACTAACTTCAGTTCCTGTAAGAAATGCGATACCTGCAGGATTCCAGAAAATTGCTGCAGAGTTATCCGCTAAACCGGTACCTGATTCACCAATACCACCAGCACGGGAGTCCGGTGCTAATAATAAGAACGGAACAGCAGCCTCACCTTGTGCATACGAAACTCTGGCAAAGATGCCAAACAACATGCTGATCATCATAAGTCTGAGAACTATATTCATTTTTTATCCTCCGAGATAAATAAGATTATTAAAATTCTAATCAAAGTTGAACAATAAATATAACTAATAACACATATATGAAACACATTTTTTTATAGCGGATTATTTAATCACTGCAAGTTTTCCAAGCACACTTTTATTAAACTCGCCATCAACAGATTTAACTATAACTTTGTATAAGTATGTACCGTTTGCCAATTGATCTCCGTCGGCATCTCTACCATCCCAATCAATAACAACAAACCTATCATTAACATTAACTTTTTCAATCTCTTTAATTAACCTGCCTGCAATTGTGTAGACTTTAATCTTCACGTCAAACGGCTTTGCTAAATTTTGCTGGAAAGTAAATTGCGTTTTATCGCTAAATGGATTTGGATAGTTATACACATCCCTTAAAACGAGATCATTCCCATCAACAACTGAAAAGAAAGTGTTTTGTTCAGAAAAATTATTAAAAACATCCCAGGCTTTAACAAGTAATTCATAATCACCATTTTCAAGCGATGAGAATTTATAGTTTATTAAACCTGATCTTCCACCGGCATCTAAATCACCAGTAAAATAGCTTGTAAAATCTATCGGGTTCGTAAGTTTTTGATTTAAAATTCCTTCCAGTTTGTGACCAACGCCGGTCCCAGTTGTATTTAATCCGGTTTGATCAGATAGTTTAACAATTAAGTTTGGGTTCTGATTAACAAGATATCCATTGTTGTATGCAACATCATCAAAAAATATTTCTATTTCAGGTCCTTTGCCATCATTAGATATTGAACTATCAGTGCCACCCACAATAATTTTATTTGTGTAACCAAGTCCATCAACAGTACTATTTAAGAAATAGAATATCGCTTTTCCGTTTCGATTTTCATAAGATATATCTTTGGGAACCACAAAACTTTCTGAAAACTTTCCATTATTAATAGATACTCTACCGTTAAAAATTACCCCGCCAGGCATATTAACAGGATAGTTACCAATAGATGATAAAAGTACTCTTCTTTCAGAATCAAAAATGGTTAGAACACCTTCCCCATTAAAATCATTCCAGGGAATATTTTCAGGTTTAAGAATCGTTCCATCAATTTTATTATTACTCAATGCCTTTATTTGAATATCTACTGATAAGTTTTGATTATTTATTGAATCAATAACCGCTGTATATTGAGGAACTTTAAGTCGCAAGGTAGGATCACCAAAAATTAAATACTTTCTATCATTAATGTCATAAAGTTCTCGCTTGGTTGTAAATGCAGCCTTTCCAATAGGAATTCCCAGATTTAATGTATCTCGATTTGTCAAAAATAAGTTTGTAACAAATTTATAATTCAGTTGATGATTATAACCCGAGTAAACTAACCTTGATGCAGAAAATCCAGCAATTGCACCTGAGTTTGGTAAGAACATTATTGCCTCTGCAGCACTTTGATAATTTGGAATATCAAAGTAACCAAAATCGCAAGTCGCCGCACAAAGAAAAAAATATTTATTATTATTTAGCTGAGGAAGTGTCACACTTTTTTCAAATATTACTTCATGTGCCCATAACTCCGGGCTTCCATGTCCAATATAATTAACAAACAAAGTTCCCTGATTCATTGCATCTATAATAGCTTGATTAACTTCTGGTTTTCTTCTTCCCTGGCTAGTAACCACATCAGGATAAGCAGCACTATATATTTTCTTAACATCAAATGATTTCGGAAAATATAGATTACTTAATGTTTCTGAAGGTGCTGTATGCTCAGGACCTTCATAACCTGAAGAAGTAAATCCATCGTCAGAAATTAATGTTATTAAATTTCTCCAACTTCCTTTTTCACTGTTTAACTCATAGTCTTTAATTTTATTAACAATGCTAATAGCTTCATCAGAATTTGCACATGTTATTCTGCCAAAAGCTAAATCTACAATATTGTCTGCGCCGGAAACTCTTGCAAAATAATCGTCAGTTGTGTATGAATTAATAAGTGCCAAAGATTCATCAGACTGCCAGGTCGGAACAAAATTATCACCATAACCCTCAATGTTCTTATAATCATACGTTCCTTTACCAAAGAACAGAACATATTGAGGTTTAATCTGCCAATTATCAAAGGCATACTTTAAATAATCTCTTAATGCTGTTGGATCAGTCAATCCACCGGAAAATTCATTATAGATGTTATCAATATCAACAACAATTGTTGATATTGTTACGGGTGCCTGAGTTTCTTTATATGTTTTTAAATTGTTTGCAGCGTCTTTAAACTGCTTATGAGTAACAACTATAAACTTTGCTCCTTGTGTTTCACCTCTGATGTTTGAATTTTGTACCTCAGTTGGATTTACAGGAGTTTTAAATACATCATTGCCTACAGCATAATACTTTGAACGTTGGGTTGTACTTTCATCAAATTGAAAACGACATTCACTACCGCTTAACATAGAATAATTTGAAACGGATTTTACATTTGAAAAATCTGATATATCAAATACTCTGATATTAGAGGATGAGAATCCGTTTAAATAGTATTCAATTATTCCTCCAGATGGATTTGAAAAGAACAATAAATTATCATTAAATGCTTTCAATTCTTTTTCATATGCAATAGTAAAGTAGTCAAGATAACCGGTGGCAGTACTTGATAGAGGAACAACACTGAAGTTTAAAACACTTCTATTTTGCGGTAATTCACCAGTAAAAGAAAATGATCTTAAATAACTATTTCCGACTGTATATTTAGTTGTTCCATACCCAGCTAAATTCTGTTGAAACATTTGGCTGCCGTTTTCACTTATATTTAGAGTTACTCCACTTGTGGAACCAACGATAAATCTAAAAATATAACTGATAGGTGAACTGCTAATTCTGCCATTTAATGTGTTTGTGTATGTGCGTGAAGTAACGGAAGATGAAAAATCATCGCCAAAAAACTGACGTCCGCTCTTTCCTAAATTAATTTTATCAATTTCCCAGTCTGCATATGCTGTAGTTGTTGTTTGATTTAAAACAGGTGTAGTATTTAATCCGGGTTTTTCTAAAATTCGTTTTCCATTTACTCCACCAGTAGTAATCCAGAAAAAATTTTTTGTTGAGTAATTGTGATTAAATCTCTTAATAGTGATACCATCATTATCATAATCCCAAAAACTTTTACCTCTGCCATAAAACAAAATGTAATCTGCATCATCAAATTTTCCATCTTCCTGCCCAACAACAAGTATTGCATTTTCAACAAGATCTAAAGGACGTACAGTATTAATATCTTCAGGTAATTCTTTTCCTTTGTTGTTGTAGATTTTAATTGTCCTTGGATCAACAATATTGGCATCTATACCATATAGGGAAAGATTTGCTTTTGTAATTTTGTATATGCCTTCTTCAGGAGCTTCGAATCTAACCCATTTACCGCTGGCAAGAACACTGTTAACAATTTCAAGTTTACTTAGACTTTTCTGAGGATTTTGATTGTTCCAAAACTTTGCAACATCATAATTAATTAAAACTCCATCTAATAAATCATCTGCGGGTATTGATGATATAGTTCCAGAAGAGCTATAATTAATCTTAAACACAATCCTTGAGTATAGTTTTATAACGTTTGAACTAGCATCAAATTTAACGGGGGATATTTTAATAAGTTGTGAAGGAACATCTCTAATAAAACCAAATTCACCAAAAGTTACCAAATCATCATCTGCTTTGTATAATGAATATTCGTTATTTTTTTTATACTCGAATGCTATAGAAAGAGTGTCTTCAATTGGAAAAGGTACTGGAATCAGTTGGCCTGAGATTTCGTTATACATCGTGGAAAGAACTTCGATTGTATTACCAAATTCAGAAGGAACACCAATGCTGAATCTTCTTTCCAGTTTAATTGGTGAACCTGAATCATCAGAATTGCCGACTACACCAAACAATAAATCTGCATTTCTAAATTCGTTGTTATCAACCCTTATTAAGGAAGTATCAGAATAGATTGGTAAATACTCAACTGTAATAGAATTAAAATCCGATGAGATTATATTAAAATCACTTTGAGAGTGCAAAAGATATGTAGTACTGAGAAACAGTATAATAAAGATCTTGCTTTTCATTTCAATCAAACTAATTGTTAATTGATATTGTATTTAATTCTGATTTTCTAATGTAGCAAGGATCTCTAAAAGTTTCTCCTAATTTTGAAGTAAAAATGGTATCTATTTATCAAATAGTCAAGTCTTTATATCAGTTGCGTTTTCCTTAGATCATTTAATAATTGCCTTGTGTCAACAAAAAACACAGGCAATGATGACCTCTCAAACTTCACCCTTTTATCTTTTCCCACTAAAACTAACTTCCTTTTGTTCTGATTAATGAAATTTACCGCCTCAAAATATTTACTGACTTTTTTATCAGGATCGCTTAATACCGGATAATCAATTTTATTATTTGCACAAAATGATCGATGTGATTCAACCGGCTCGATGTTAATTCCAACTATCTTTATCCCAAACTTAAGCAGCTCCTGTTGATTTAATGAGTAGTCTACTAACTGTTTTGTACAGACTGGCGAATTATCTTTTGGATAGAAAGCAAGAAGTATATCCTGTTGCAAATTTTCATAAAGATCAAATTTATTATTGTATTGATCAGTTAGTTGAAAGTTTTCAACCTTCATTCCAATTTTCATAAACCTAATATTTCTTTATTTTTTCTCAAAGCATTAATACAAAATTGTATATGTTCATCTAAAGAAACATTTATTCCTGCTGCTCCGTAAATTATATCATCCCGGCTTACAGCTTTTGCGAATGCTTTGTCTTTCATTTTCTTTTTTACAGAACTAACTTCAACTTCATCAACTGATTTTGATGGACGAACATATGTTACAGCAGTAATAAAACCAGCTAATTCATCACAGGCAAATAAAACTTTTTTAAGAACTGTATCTCTAGGAACTCCGCTATAGTCTGCGTGCGATAAAATTGTAGAAATAAATTCCTCATCAAAACCCTTTTCTCTTAAAATCTCAGCACCTTTAAATGGATGTTCTTCTGCAGTAGGATATTTTTCGTAATCAAAATCATGAAGCAAAGCTACATTACCCCAAAACTCAACATCTTCATTGAATTTCTCAGCATAAGCTCTTACACAGGTTTCAACGGCAAATGCATGTTT
>CALLZX010000406.1 GCA_937858935.1 uncultured Ignavibacteriales bacterium
GTCCCTTCGTTACCCACTTGTTGAGGGACAGGGAAACTTTGGATCTGTTGATGGTGATTCACCCGCAGCTATGCGTTATACCGAAGCAAGACTTGCAAGAATTGCTGATGAAATGCTTCGTGACCTTGATAAAAACACGGTTGATTTTATAAACAACTTTGATGAGTCCTTGCAAGAGCCAACCGTTATGCCATCATATCTTCCAAATCTTTTAATAAATGGAGCAAGTGGAATAGCTGTTGGAATGGCAACCAATATTCCGCCTCATAACATTAACGAGGTTATTGATGGCTGCGTTGCAATGATCGAAAGTCCAAAAATAACCGCCGCCGATTTGATGAAGTATGTTAAAGCTCCGGATTTTCCCACAGGCGGAATTATCTATGGTTACGAAGGCGTTAAAGAAGCTCTTCTCACGGGAAGAGGCAGAGTTGTTATTCGTGCAAAGGCAAATGTTGAAACGCTTAAGAATGATAGAGAAAACATTATCATTACTGAAATTCCCTATCAGGTAAACAAAGCAGTACTGATTGAAAAAATTGCCGACCTTGTTCGCGAAGGAAAGATAACAGAAATATCAAACATAAGAGATGAATCTGATCGTGATGGAATGCGTATTGTAATTGAATTAAAACGAGACGCACAACCAGCAGTTGTTCTAAATCAATTGTTTAAACACACACAGATGCAAGTTACATTTGGCGTTATTATGCTTGCACTAGTTCACGGTACACCAAAGGTTTTGAATATTCAGGAAATGATTCAGCACTTTTTAGCACACAGAATGGAAGTGCTAATCCGCAGAACAAAATATGAATTAGATGCTGCGGAAAAACGCGCACACATTTTAGAAGGCTACATTATTGCTCTTGATAATATTGATGAAGTAATTGAGACAATTAAAAAGTCTAAAGACACAGAGACAGCTAAAAATAACTTGATGAAAAAATTCAAGTTAAGCGAAATACAGGCAAAAGCAATTTTGGATATGAGATTACAGCGCTTAACAGGATTAGAGCGTAAGAAAATAGAAGACGAATACAAAGAAGTAATTAAGCTGATTGAAAGACTTAGAGGGATTTTAGATAATGAAAGAACAAGAAATAAAATTATTAAAGATGAACTTCTTGTACTTAAAGAAAAATACGGTGATGAACGCAGAACCGAAATTATAAAAGATTATAAAGAATTTGCTCTAGAAGATATTATAGCTGAAGAAGATGTTGTTGTTACAATATCTCACGGTGGATTCATAAAACGTTTTCCTGTTAGCGGATACAGACGACAGGGACGCGGCGGTAAAGGCGTAACCGGCGCAGGAACCAAGGAAGATGATTTTATTGAACATATGTTTGTTGCATCAACACATCAATACATTTTGTTCTTTACAGACAAAGGACGCTGTTATTGGTTGAAAGTTCATGAGGTTCCGGAAGGCGGCAGAACTACAAAAGGAAGATCGATCGTAAATCTTCTTGATAAGGAAAAGGATGACAATATCACAGCATTTGTTGCTGTTAAAGAATTCCGTGAAGATCAATATCTTATAATGGCTACAGAAAAAGGAACGATAAAGAAAACAGTTCTTTCTGCTTATGGAAACGTTCGTAAAGGCGGAATTAACGCTATCAATCTTGCTGCAGGTGATAAACTAATTGAAGTTAAGATGACCGATGGAAAAAATGATATTGTGATTGGAACAAGTCATGGTTTTGCAATCCGCTTTAATGAAAAAGATGTGCGCGATATGGGAAGAACCGCAACCGGCGTGCGCGGAGTAAGACTCGGTAAAGGCGATCACGTTGTTGGTTTGCTAGTAATCAGGAATGATCAAACAACCGTACTTGTTGTAACAGAAAAAGGATTTGGCAAACGCTCTGATATCAATGATTACCGAATTACAAAACGTGGCGGTAAAGGCGTTATCACAGTTAAGACAACGGATAAAGTTGGTAAACTTATTGCAATGATGGAAGTTGTCGATCGCGATGAGCTTGTAATTATTTCTACACAAGGAATGATCATTAGGCAAAGCGTTAAAGACTTACGCGTTATGGGAAGAAACACTCAGGGTGTAAGAGTAATTAGATTAAATGAGCATGATTCTATTGCAGACATTGCTCGCGTTGTTCCTGAAGATGATGAAGAATTAAACGGCAATGGTAACGGTAACGGAAAAGAAATTGAGCCGTTGTTAAGCTAAATATTTTTAGAAATCGCTAAAAGTTAAATCGCCCCACTTTTCGGGGCGATTTTTTTATAGTCTTTTATCAAGCACTTTTTGTATTATTAATCGTAATCATTTTAAAGAAAAATATTTTTGGATATGAATAAAAATCTTATTGTTATCATAGTTTTATTTGTCTCTTTTTTTGTCAACGCGCAAAACTCAACAGGACTTTCAGAGATAAACAAAGACGATCTAGTTAAGAACGTTAGAATTCTCACTTCTCCAGATTTTGATGGAAGGTTACCCGGCAGCGAAGGCTACAATAAAGCGGCGCAGTTTGCTGCGGATAAGTTATACGAAATTGGATTAAAGTTTGCCGGAGAAGATGAATATTTTCAACACCTGACGGTTGAATATAATAAAATTGAATCGCCGGTAGTATTTAAAACAATAGTTAATGGTGATACCGTGATTGGTGAAATTGGAAAAGATTTTGTTCTTCGCGGATTTACAGGATCTAACAGCTTTACTTTACCAGTCGTGTTTTGCGGATATGGAATATCAAGACCGGATTTGTATTATGATGATTATGCCGATATTAATGTAAAAAACAAAATTGTAATGGTGTTTAAGCAAAATCCAAAATGGAAAAACGAGGAACAAGATTGGGGAACAAATTACCCGCGTGAAAAATCATTGGTTGCAAAAAAGCATGGCGCAAAAGGTATTTTGTTTGTATCATTGCCGAATGATGCAAAGCCGCAGCCGCTTATTGGAAGTGTAATGCATGGCGAGGGTGAACAGCCGATTGATTTTCCTCAACTACATATTTCTTTAGATGTAGCAAATACCTTACTAAGCAAAACAGGATTTTCCATTAGCGATTGTCAGACAAAGATAGATGAAAAGAAAAAACCACTTTCTATGAATCTAACAACCAAGGCTCAGATCGAAGTAAGCACAATATATGAAAAGAATGCCAGGACAATGAATATTATTGCAATGATTGATGGAAGTGACCCCATACTAAAAGAAGAGTATGTTATAGTCGGTGCTCATTTAGATCACGTTGGATCGCAAGCAGGCTTATTGTTTCCTGGTGCAAATGATAACGCATCTGGCTCAGCAGCTGTTTTAGAAATAGCAGAAGCATTTGTTAAAGCAGGAATACAACCAAAACGATCAGTTATTTTTGTCTTGTTTGCCAGCGAAGAGCAAGGATTAAACGGGGCAAAGCATTTTGTTGAAAACTGGAAAAAGGGATATGATAAAATTACAGCCATGTTAAATTTGGATTGTGTTGGATATGGAGACAGCATTCAGGTTGGCAACGGATTAGGCGCACCTATTCTTTGGAATATTGCAAACGAGATTGATGAAACAAGCTTTAACTCGATGGTAGAAAGAACCTGGAACGGCGGAGGTGCGGATGCAACTCCTTTTCATGAAAAAGGTGTTCCCTGTTTGTATTTTGTAACCACAAACAGCTATGATCATCTTCATCTTCCAACAGATAAAGTAGAAACACTTAATCCGGTTTTATATGAAAAAGTTGTTAAGCTTGCTCACTTAACAGTAATGGAAATAGCAAACGGAAATTATGTTAGAGAAGAAATAATTAAATAACAATAAATTATGTTATGAGGTTTGTATGATAGACCATTTAACACATTTGTTTAAGTATGATAGCTGGGCAATGGAAAGAACAGCAAATTCAATTATTAATCTTGAAGAAATCTTGCCGGATGCAGTTAGAATTCTCTCTCATATAATTTCTGCGCAGCAAATATGGTTAAACAGAATTACTGGAATACAGAGCAACATAACGCCTTGGGATAATTACACTATAGATGAATCAATCTCGAAATCAGTTGAGCT
>CALLZX010000407.1 GCA_937858935.1 uncultured Ignavibacteriales bacterium
AAAATTGGATATGTGGATATAACCTGCCAGCCACGCAAAAACACATAAAAATTTAGCGATGTGTATATGGTTAGGAAAATGATAAAGAATAAAGCCATGGTCCTCTAATGTTTTTTTCTGTAAACAAAAGATAGAGAGATAAGTTCAATTGAGTTTTGGTGTGAATCACAGATTGGGAATTGTTATTGGTAGCGATTCGCTGCGTCAAATTTGAGGTAAGCAATCTCCAATATTTTAGATTGCTTCACCCATTTAATACAAAAAATCCACTGCCGGTTGAGTCGCATTCTGCTTCTTTATTCAAGATCAGTATTCTCCTCTGAGCATCAGCCGGCAATGGATGTAATTTTATTGTGTCACACTTCGTTCTTCGTCTTTGCTCAGGATACTTCTAAGTGTGACAGAAATTATTTATATGAGTGCAGAACTTTCATATAATTAGCACGTTCAAATTTTGCTGGATCATCAACATTCATATAGCTCATGCTTCCGCGCATTTGTTCAATTGATTCGTATTCTTTTTCTTCCATCCATGATTTAAGATTTGTAGTTACATCTGCGATGTGACCGATTCCAAATTTTAATAACGATGAAAGCATTTGGGTAACTTTAGCACCTGCCATAACCATCTTTAACACATCTTCTGCAGTGTAGATTCCACTTGTTGCAGCAAGATCAGCATTAACTTTTCCGTACATCATTGCAATCCATCTTAAAGGTAATCTCATTGCCATTGGTGTACTTAAAATTACATTTGGTACAACATCAAGGGTTTCAAGATCAATATCTGGCTGATAAAAGCGATTAAACATTACTAGTCCGCTTGCACCAGCGTTGCTTAATTCTGCCGCCATATTACTTGTTGAACTGAAGAAAGGATGCATCTTAACAGCAAAAGGAATTTTAACAGTTGATTTTACGGCCTTAACTATGTCAACATAAGTTTTTTCAATTTCACTTCCTGATTTTTTTGCATCAGTAGGAAGAAGATAAATATTTAATTCAAGCGCATCAGCTCCTGCTTGTTCCATTTTCTTTGCATAGTCTGTCCATCCGCCGATTGATTTCCCATTCAAACTAGCGATGATAGGAATATCAACGGCTTCTTTTGCTTTACGGATATGATTTAAATACTCATCAGGACCAGTTTTAAAATCAAATGGTTCTGGAAGATATGATGTAGCTTCAGCATAACTTTCTGAATAAGCTGATGTATGATGATGCAATTCTAATTGTTCGTGTTCAATTTGTTCTTCAAAGATAGAATATAGAACTACTGCACCTGCTCCAGCATCTTCCATCTCTCTGATGTTAGAAATCTTTTCTGATAACGGACCTGCAGAAGGAACAATTGGCGATTTTAGTTTTAATCCTAAATAGGTTGTCGTGATATCCATTTTATTTTCCTTAACTAATTCTTATTTCAATTTTTTTAATATTTTATTCCGCCCCGATTAATCGAAGCGGAATATTTTCAATTAATTATTAAGCTATTTTCTCAGGTTCGTAAGCAGCCATTCTTTCATACTCTTTCCATTTTCTCACAACATCTGCTTGTGCTTCAATCATTAAAGCGGCAGCTTCAGCTGGATGAGATTTTGTTAACATCTTATATCTTGTTTCCATATAAGCATAATCTTTAAATGGAATCTTCAAACCTTTTGAATCAAGTTTAAATGGATTCTTTCCTTCTTTTTCAAGATCAGGATGATAACGGAATAATGGCCAGTGACCTGAATCTACAGCTGCCTTTTGATTTTGCATTGCAGTTTCCATATTTATTCCGTGTGCAATACAATGACTGTAAGCAATAATCAATGATGGACCATCATAAGCCTCAGCTTCCAGAAAAGCTCTAAGGGTATGCTGATCGTTAGCACCCATTGCAACTTTTGCAACGTAAACATTTCCGTAATTCATCGCCATCAAACCAAGATCTTTTTTAGCGCCTGGTTTTCCTGCTGCAGCAAATTTTGCAACTGCCGCACGTGGAGTAGATTTTGAGCACTGTCCACCGGTATTAGAATAAACTTCTGTATCAAGAACTAAAATATTTACATTCTTGCCTGAAGCGATTACGTGATCTAATCCACCGTAACCAATATCATAAGCCCAACCATCTCCACCCATAATCCAGACAGATTTCTTTACAAGATAATCGGCCAGGCTTAATAAATTTTTCAATTCACTTGTTTTGCCATTAGCTCCTGCTTTTAGCATTTCATTTAATTTATTCTTTAGAGCACTTACTTTTTCTCTCTGCTCGTAAATTTCTGCTTCATCTTTTTGTGTAGCATTCAGAAGTCCATCAACTAACTCACTACCGATTTCAGCAGCAAATGATTTTAATAGTTCTTTTGCCTGATGATTATGATTATCAATTGCTAATCTAAATCCGTAACCGAACTCAGCATTATCTTCAAACAATGAATTTGACCATGCTGGTCCGCGGCCATCTTTGTTAGATGCCCAGGGAGTTGTTGGTAAGTTTCCACCGTAGATAGATGAACAGCCGGTTGCATTTGCAATGATTGTTCTATCGCCGAATAACTGGCTTACTAATTTTACATAAGGAGTTTCACCACAGCCTGAGCAAGCGCCGGAAAATTCAAACAATGGCTGTAGGAATTGTGAGTCTTTAACTTTTGAAACTGCAACAACTTTTCTGTCAAGATCAGGAATGTTAAAGAAGAAATCCCAGTTGGCTCTTTCTTGTTCACGAATTGGAAGCTGTTCAGCCATATTGATTGCTTTAAGCTTTGTTTCTTTTTTATTCTTTGCAGGACAAACATCAACACAAAGTCCGCAGCCTGTACAATCTTCCACAGCAACTTGTAATGAATAATATAAACCTTCACCATAATCTTTTGATTTGAACTTTGTTGATTTAAATGTTGCAGGTGCACCGACTAAATCTTTTTCTTCAAATATTTTTGCACGTATTGTAGCATGAGGACAAACCATAACGCACTTATTACACTGGATACAAGTTTCCATATCCCAAACAGGAACATCTAATGCTATGTTTCTTTTTTCCCATCTTGTTGTTGTAAGCGGGAATGTTCCATCAACAGGCATTTTACTTACAGGAAGTAAATCACCTTCACCAGCAATAATTTTTGCAGTAACTTCTTTTACGAAATCAGGTGCGTTGCCGGAAACCGGTGGCTGCATTTGTTTGTTGCTTGTAATTTTATTTGGAACAGTAACTTCAAATAAGTTTGCAACTGTTTTATCAACTGCATCAAAATTCATCTGAACAATCTTATCACCTTTTGCTCCGTAAGTTTTCTTGATAGAATCTTTAATCATTCCAATTGCTTTTTCCTGAGGAAAGATATTTGAAATTGCAAAGAAGCAAGTTTGCATGATTGTATTTATTCTTACGCCCATTCCGGTTTCTTCACCAACTTTGTAAGCGTCGATGATCCAGAATTTCATTTTTTTGGTCATCAAATCTTTTTGAACCTTTTCTGGTAAAGAATCCCAAACATGATCTTTATCAACTTTTGTATTTAGCAGGAATGTTGCCCCTTCACTTGCATCTTTTAACATATCCCATTGCTCTAAGAAAACCTGTTGATGACATGCAACGAATCTTGCTTTGTTTATAAGATAAGTTGATTTGATTTCTTTTGGTCCGAATCTTAAGTGAGATACTGTAGTTGAACCGGATTTTTTTGAATCGTAAACAAAGTAACCTTGAGCAAAATAATCTGTTCCTTCACCAATAATTTTAATTGAGTTTTTATTTGCACCTACAGTTCCATCTGCACCAAGACCATAAAATTTGCCGCGGAATGTTTCTTCAGCTTCAACAGAAAATGTTGCATCAAAATCTAAACTGCTGTTTGTAACATCTTCAATAATTCCAACAGTAAAGTGTGATTTTGGTTTTTCATTTGATAGATTATCATATACTGATTTGACCATTGCCGGTGTAAATTCTTTTGAAGACAGACCGTATCTGCCGCCGATAATTTTTGGGAAAGCAAATTGAAGTTCGCCAGCCATATATTTTTCTGAAATTGCATTTACAACATCAAGATAAAGTGGTTCACCGCCGGAGCCTGGTTCTTTTGTTCTATCTAAGACAGCAATTGATTTTGTTGTTTTAGGAAGTGCTTTAATAAAATGTTCTAATGAAAATGGTCTGTACAATCTAACTTTTAACAAACCGACTTTTTCACCTTTACTTAATAAATATTCAACTGTTTCTTCTGTAGCTTCACTGCCGGAGCCCATCATTATAATTATTTTTTCTGCGTCAGGTGCGCCAACGTAATCAAATAAATTGTATTGTCTTCCTGTAAGCTTTGCAAACTTATCCATTTGTTTTTGTACGATTGCAGGACAAGCATTATAAAACGGATTTACAGTTTCTCTTCCCTGGAAGTAAACATCAGGATTTTGTGCAGTACCTCTCATTACCGGATTATCAGGAGTTAATCCGCGTTTACGATGTGCAATGATTAATTCATCATCCATCATCGCTTTCATATCTTCTTTTGTAAGCTGTTCAATTTTCATTACTTCATGTGAAGTTCTGAAACCATCAAAGAAGTGGATAAAAGGAATGCGTGCTTCTAAAGTGGCAGCTTGTGCAATCAAAGCAAAATCCATTACTTCCTGAACGGAGTTTGATGACAACAATGCAAAACCTGTTGAACGTGTTGCCATTACATCTGAATGATCACCAAAGATTGATAGTGCAGCAGCAGCAATTGATCTTGCAGAAACGTGAAATACCGTTGAAGTTAATTCGCCGGCAATCTTAAACATATTTGGAATCATTAATAGCAAACCTTGAGAAGCTGTAAATGTTGTTGTAAGTGCCCCGGTTTGTAATGCACCATGTACACTGCCGGAAGCTCCGCCTTCACTTTGAAGTTCACTGACTGAAGGAATCATTCCCCAGATATTTTTTTTGTTAACTGCAGCCCAGGCATCACACCACTCGCCCATATTTGAAGAAGGGGTGATAGGATAAATAGCAATTACTTCGTTTGTATTATACGCTACATACGCGGCCGCTTCATTGCCATCGATAGTTACTTTTTGTCTTTCCATTTTTATACCGTTTAGTTATTAGTTTGAAAAATTTTGCGGTTAAATAAGTGCCTCTATTTACCCAATAATAGTACCAAGCAAATAGGCTCAAAAACGAAGAATTTGAGCAATAAACAAAGAAATATTTTAAATGTGAAGAATTAAGAGGAAAGGCTTTTCCCACTTTTAAGAATATTGTTTTATGAACGTTAACTATTGAAAATTGTAAAAAGTGATGAAGTAAATAGTATTCAATTTTTTGTCATTGAGATTTATAAAATCTAATTTTGTAAAGATTCTAAATTACTTGCTCTACAATCATAAACTTATCAGGAGGTAAGATGGATCCTTTGAATACTGGTTTTACTACTAACTACAAACCAATGACAATGGGTGATTGGCTTATAACTTTTATTATTCAGGCAATTCCTTTGGTGGGAATTATAATGCTTTTTGTATGGGCTTTTGGCGATGGAACACATCCAAGTAAAAAAACCTGGGCACAGGCTTCACTAATATTTGCGTTAATAATGTTTATACTAGTAATAATATTTATTGCGGCGCTTTGGACAATGTTCAGTTCATTTTTCAGTGGTGCATATAATATTCAAAGTGTTTAAGCTTTAAAGACTTTTAACCCGATTCAGAAATGGATCGGGTTTTTTATTTAATTATACGACCGTTAAAACTTTATTATTTGCTTCTTTGCGTCTCAATCATCATTTTTCCAATCATACAAAAAAGGATGAACTATGAAAACTAAACTCCCTCTTTATTTACTTTTTTCAATTCTTTTTCTTTCTTTAACACAGACTTTTTCTCAGGTAGAAAGAAAAGAAGTTGGTAATCTTGTAATGGAAAATATTCCTGAAATTCCACAGCAATTAAAGGATAGAATTTTCCAGTATCAAAATACACGTTCAGCATCATTCCAGGATTGGCTGCATGATGGCGGAATTTTAATTTCAACAAGATTTGGTGAAACTGCACAATTCCATAAAGTTAAAATGCCCGGCGGTTCACGCGAGCAAATAACATTCTTTACAGAACCTGTTAGCGGTGCAACTCTTTGTCCTGATAAAAACAAAAATGTTTTTCTTTTTACCAAAGATGTTGGTGGCGGTGAGTTCTACCAGATTTTCTCTTTTGATGTTGATAACGCCAGCTACAAAATGTTAACTGATGGAAAATCAAGTAATGGTGGAGTTAACTGGAATAACAAGGGCGACAAGTTTTCTTTCTTCTCAACAAAACGAAACGGAACTGATTGGGATATTTATGTTGCAGATTTAAATAATCCTGAAAAGGCAGAAATGGTTTTAAGTGAAGGAGGTTCGTGGGGTGCCGGTGATTGGGCCCCGGATGATAAATCAATAATAGTTGGAAAGTATGTTTCTGCAAATGAAAGTTATTATTACACTCTTGATATTGCAGCAAAAAAACTTGAACAGATAAATCCTTCATCAGAAAAAATTGCTTACGGCGGTGCAGTTTTTTCAAAAGATGGAAAAGGAATTTTTATTACTTCGGATGAAAACAGTGAATTCCAGAGACTTCGTTATTACGATCTTAAAACAAAAAAGTTTACAGTTCTAACCTCAGATATTAATTGGGATGTTGAGTCTTTTACTTTATCCAAACAAGGAGATAAACTTGCATTTACCGTTAACGAAGATGGAATGGCAAAGCTTTATATGCTTGATACAAAAACTATGAAGTATAGCGCAGTTCCCAATATCCCTGTTGGACAGGTTTACGGGTTATCATTCCATCCTGATGGAAAAAAACTTGCAATGGTTTTAAACACACCGCAATCTTCAGGCGATGTTTCTGTTATGGATCTTTCAAACAATTCCCTAGAGCGATGGACTTACAGCGAAGTTGGTGGATTAAACACCTCCAAGTTTTCTATACCGGAATTAATTCACTTCCCAACTTTTGATCAGGTTGATGGAAAACCAAGAATGATTCCTGCTTTTATTACAAAGCCGAAGGGCAATGGACCATTTCCTGTTGTAATAGATATTCACGGCGGACCTGAAGGTCAGGCGCAACCATATTTCAATCCGATAAATCAATACTACGCCAATGAAATGGGTATTGTTGTTATTGAACCTAATGTTCGCGGTTCAAGCGGATACGGAAAATCTTTTCTGCAGCTGGATAACGGTTTCAATCGTGAAGAATCAGTTCAAGATATTGGAAAACTTTTAGATTGGATTGCAACTCAGCCTGATCTTGATCCAAAACGTGTTGCAGTTACTGGAGGATCTTACGGTGGTTATATGGTACTTGCATCGATGACACACTTTAACGATAGATTGAAATGTGCAGTGGATATTGTTGGAATTAGCAACTTTGTAACTTTCTTAACTAACACTCAAGATTACAGAAGAGATTTACGAAGAGTTGAGTATGGTGATGAACGCGATCCTAAAATGAATGAGTTTTTACAAAAGATTTCTCCAACTACAAACGCACATAAAATTACAAAGCCATTATTTGTAGTGCAGGGCTTAAACGATCCGCGCGTACCTTACACAGAAGCAGAACAGATTGTTGATATTGTAAGAAAGAACGGCGGCGAAGTCTGGTATTTGCTTGCAAAAGATGAGGGTCACGGTTTTAGAAAGAAAACCAATCGCGATTTTTACATTTGGTCTGAAGTTTTATTTTTAGAAAAGTATTTGTTGAAGTAGCGTTTTACAACAAACCCAGTTCCTTAGAGGAACTGGGTTTGTCAAATTAATATTAACTATGTCACACTTAGCGAAGTCGAAGTGTGACATTCATTTGATTACTAAGTTTTACCTGCTACATCGTTCATATAAAAAAGCAAACTGCTAAAATTAATTCCAGCATGAATTACAAATGGGATAACTAAAGATTTTGTGTACTCGTATGTTAGACACAGAACAAGATTTCCAATGATTAAGAAAAATATCATTTGAGGATCAAGGTGAAAAAGATAAAATATTATTGTTAAGAAGAATGTAGAAAATCCAATTCCATATTTTCTACGAATTGTTTGATATAAAACTCCTCTAAAAAATATCTCTTCAATAAATGCTGGAATTATACTGATACTTAAAAAGAGTAATATCGCTTCAAGATGATTTTGTGGTTTATGAAGCATTTCAATTCTTATTTCATCAAAGATTTTCGAAGTTGGCAATAATTGTGCTATTGGGTAAGTAATCGAAGTAATTCCGTATACCAACATTATTGATAGTAAAATCATCAATAAACTGTTGAATATTTTCATTTTCGATTTGAATAAATCAAAAAATGTTTTGCTGAAAAGTACTTTTATAGCGCGATTAAGCAAAATTAGAAGAAGAATGGCGCTAATTAAATCCGATATAAAATTCGAAATAACTGTGGATGGAATGTTAAAGATCGATTCGAAAATTACTAACAGTACGTCCACACAAATAGATGTAATAATAAATAAAATAGAAAGCTTAAAAATTGATTCTTTGTACTTAATAACAAGCGATTCATAATAATCTGGAAGAAATTTTAATGTTAATAAAAACCCTTCTCGAAATTTCTTTGAAAAAACTAAAAGAAGAATAATTATCGTTACAA